>NZ_JBJPHU010000001.1:0-236848 GCF_052939515.1 Phormidesmis sp. 146-33 | reverse complement strand
TGCTCAGTCAAGCGAAATCTAAAAAAGATGAAAAAGCACCTTGAAAGGGCTGGATCAGGTACTCATCGCCATCAAACAGAAGCTATACATTGAAAATGGGATCGATTTGCCTTATCCAACTCAGCAAATCCTCTTTCATGACCAAACTGAAGAAACAGATGGCGGTAGCTCCGCTCCACGAAGTGTTCGGGCTCGACAACGAGAAGGCTGGTCAGCGGGTCGAGATCAGCAAGCTCCCAAACCTCGAAGCATTAGTCGTGTATTGCAACATCTTGCACAGCAGTCATCCAATGGGCATCAACCTCCAAAAGATTCATGAAAAATACGAAGTTAACGAAACTGTGGGATTCGCTGCAATCTAGCTACTGGTTCCTACCCACGTTAATTGCAGTCCTCACGGCAGTGCTGGCATTGATTCTGCTTTATATTGATTGGATCGGTAAGGCTCCAGGATTTTGGTGGTTGTACACAGGCAGTCCTGCTGGCGCGCGATCGATGCTTTCGACTGTTGCAGGAGCAATGGCAACCGTTGCAGGAACAGCGTTCTCAATTACGATCGTGGCGCTTCAGCTTGCTTCATCCAACTTTGGCCCTCGGTTGCTGCGTAATTTTATGCATGATGTTGGCAATCAATTTGTTTTAGGAACGTTCATTGGCACGTTTCTTTATTGCCTGCTGGTGTTGCGAAATATCCGAGGAGAAGACTTTGATCAGTTTTTACCGCAGCTTTCTATCACCGTTGGGATGGGATTAGCGATTTTTAGTACCCTTGTTTTAATCTATTTTATTCATCACGCTTCCACCATCATTCAAGCTTCTTCCGTAATTTCAACGGTAAGTGATGAACTAGAACAGACCATCGATCGATTGTTTCCTCAACAAATTGGATATAGCTTAGAAGACTCACAGCATCACGCTGGAGAAATCCCAGCACAGTTTGAACAGCGATCGACTCTGGTTAAATCGACTCACAAAGGCTATTTACAACTGATCGACGATGAAAAATTAATGAAAATTGCGTGTCAATCAGATGTATTACTGTGCCTAAAAGCAAAGCCTGGTAGTTATTTGATTAAAGGAAGTCCGCTCGCTTTGATCTACCCACAAGAGCATCTTTCTTCTAAGTTAGCGAAGCAGATCAACAAAGCTTTTATTGTGGGTCAAGAACGGACAGAAAAGCAGGATATTGCTTTTCCAATTGAGCAGTTGGTAGAAATTGCTTCGCGGGCACTTTCTCCAGGAATCAATGATCCGTTCACGGCGATTCGCTGTCTCGATCGTCTAGGAGCAGGCTTAAGTCAACTGGTTCAACGGGATTTTCCCTCGCCCTACCGTTATGATAAATATCGCAATTTACGAGTAATTGTAGAGCCTGTGCAGTTCGAGTTTCTAGTTGATCGTGCTTTTATTCAGATTCGTCAGTATGGACAATCTGACTCGACGGTAATGATTCAATTGTTAGATACGATCGCACGAGTCGCTACCTATACCAAAAGCCCGAAGCAACGGATAGTCTTACGTCACCATGCGGAAATGATTTGGCGAGGAAGTCAGGAAGGACTGTCTGAAGAGTACGATCGCACCCAGGTTGAAAAGCAGTATCAGAAGGCTTTAGCCACATTAGACCCGAAAGCAACTGAACTCAAACTGAAGCAACTTTGAAGAAATGAAGCCTGTGAATCCAGAATGTCGAAGTTAGCTCTAGCGATACTCTCATCATTTCCGGAATTCACTGTTAATCAAATCGGTCAATCCGATTCACCAAAAGCGCCACTGAAATCATCGGCAGTGCTGGAAGAAGGCAGATCAGCCATTGCGTGAGATTTAGTGATGCGGTTCCAAATAACACATTCATCATGCTCCACTGGCTGAAGACGAATTGTAAGACGATCGCGCCCCCAACGCCAAAAATAATGGTGCGAGTATCGCTGAAAGCCAGTGCTTTTCTTCCTCGAAGTTTCGCAAATAGAGTCGCTCCTAGTTGACTAATGCTCAACAGATAAACAATCCGACCTGCTACTAAGTAGCTGGGTGGAATTAAAGAGAAGACCCTCATTCCCAACCCGTCTTCCCAAGGAGAAAGGAGCTAGATTCAAAGTCCCTCTGGGTGAGGGCGGTTTGCGGTATCTTACGTTTAATTAGCCCTTGAGCAGAGCATCGACTGGTTTGAGAATAATGTTGCTGAACATATTCCTAACCCTTCAGATTCCGACTGGTTGATTACTCGACTACAAGCGATCGTTGCGAACTTATCAAGATACGCATTTGATTTCCTGGCAAATTCCATTAACGCGGCGTTTGAATTCGTCGTTGTTGTCGTATTGACATTGATGTTGCTGGTTAATCCACAGGTATATCGTCAGGCGCTGGTTCGATTTTTTCCAGCATTTTACCGGAAGCGAATGGATGAAGTCTTGACCCAATGCGCGACCACTCCAATTCAGTAGTTGATCAAGTGCGGGCGACGCTGCTTGGCACCGAGCAGTTGCGAAAAGTACCTCCTTTGAATCTAACCTATGCTAGATGAAAAATGTTAGGAAGGTCGCCTTTAATCTTCATCAGACTCTTTGTAGCAAATTCAATGGTGCTAGAAAATATCCGCGATCGCTTTAGACAGTCTCGTCGTAAACGGCGTGATCCTCCGCAAGTTCAGCAGTTTGTGGCAGATTTGATGGCGGAATCAAAGTCTGATGAGGTTTACTTAATTCTGATTGTCAGTTCCTGTGCGATCGCAACGTTTGGATTGCTTTCTAACAGCACTGCTGTGATCATCGGAGCGATGATTGTTGCGCCGCTGATGTTGCCAATTCGGGGACTCGCGCTAGGTGCCTTGATTGGAAATCTCTCTTTGTTTCGTCAAGGTGCAATTTCAGTCGCGATCGGAACTCTACTCGCCATTGTAATTTCCTGGCTATTGGGCGTGCTTGTTGCCTTACCGAGCTATGGAAGCGAGATTTTAGCGCGATCAGAACCCACATTGCTGGATTTAGGGATTGCAGTCGCAGCAGGTGGTATTAGTGGCTATGCCAAGGTTGAACCGAAGATTGCGGGCAGTTTAGCGGGAACTGCGATCGCGGTTGCCCTAATGCCTCCAGTTTGTGTCATTGGTTTAGGATTAGCAGCATCAGACTGGTCACTCAGCCTTGGAGCAACTCTGCTCTATCTGACCAACTTACTTGGCATCACATTATCTTGTATGCTGACGTTTCTGATTGCAGGCTATACCCGATTTCGCCATGCCCGAAAAGCATTAACGTGGGCAACGCTTCTAACCGTAATTCTGTTAATTCCGTTGGGGGTAAGCTTTGCCCGTTTGATTCAGCAAGCACAACTACGGACTAACTTGCAGCAAGCTTTACTAAATCGCACTGTCACGTTTCAACGGCTCGAACTACTCAGAACCGATGTAGATTGGCTCTCACAGCCGCCGATCGTCCGATTGAGTGTACGAGCAAGAGAACCTGTTACTCCTCGACAAGTGCAGCTTTTAGAAGAATTTATTAGTCGAGAAATGAGGCAGCCTTTCACGCTCATTTTTGAAGTCGGTCAAATTGAAGAAGTGCGCCGTTCGGAACAGTAAGCAGTCGATCGATTAGTCTGGTTCTCCTTGCATCTCTCGAACTTTGAACGTAACTACTCAGGTTGAGGGATAGTCGGATTACCCAAAAACACTTGCTTGAGTGCATCCAATACAACAGAACGCAATTCAGAAATTGAGGCTGCCAACAAGCCAGCTATACCTCCTGCTTCCCCAATTCAATCGCACCCAGAAACTAACCAAGCAAATTCGATCAACATTGCAGCCCTCGCCAATGAAGTGAGAAATTTTGATTTAGAAGCCGTAGCAGCCAGTTTGGGACTTCAGAAAGACCGACGCGACAAGAACAAGTGGAAAGATGCAAGTCACACAATTAGCATCAATGACGGAAAATTCATGGATTGGTTAGCTGATAAAGGTGGTGGAGGTGCGATCGATCTCGTCATGCACGTTCGCAAAGTTGAATTCAAAGAGGCAGTTCAGTGGCTTTCAGGGCAAACGCTATCCGCTCCTGTTCAGTCTCAATCCTCTTCAGTACAAAAAGAGCCTCGTCCACTCGAATTGCCGCCCCGAAACGAAGACCATTGGGCAACCGTGCGACAGTACCTTGTTGAAACACGAGGGCTACCTGCAACTTGGGTTGATCGCTTTCACAACACAGGGTTAATTTACGCAGATGATCATCGCAATGCTGTTTTTCTTCGGCATAGCGATCGACACAACGACCAAGCCTGGTCACGTCATGAAGCCACAGGTGCAAGTCTGCGCGGCACACGCTATACAGAACACGCCTTTCATGGATTGGCTCCTGGTTCGTCTCGTGAGAATGGATGGTTTTGGTTGCGATCAGCGAATGGCGAAGTCAATCGAGTGATTTTGATCGAATCCCCGATCGATGCCATCTCTCTAGCGGTCTTGGAAAAAGAGAAGTCGTCAAACTCAACTACGGTGTCAACCGACGGGGTTGCAGCCTGGAAAATTCACCGCATCTTCGTCTAGAAATCCAGCGATCGCCATTTCGATCACCGCTTCGATCGGAAAATTGACTTGAGCTGCATACGTCATCAGTCCAAGTTTAATTTTTTCCGGCAACCCGTCTAAGAATGCTTGAGCGACTTCGGGGCTGAGATGTTCACGGACTTGTTCAGGGGCTTGCATCGTCATTCCTCCCTACTTCTTACGAACGTTATAGCGTGGTTTTGCACTCTGGATCATCCGTGTCTCCAGAAGGTCGCCTCGCTGAAAAGTTTGAATCGTCGCCCTAATCCATCTGCTCCCGCTGCTTCAAAGGCTTGTTTCGACTTGCTAATGAAACCGACTGAAACCTGCAACACGTCTTGAATCGCAAAATAGGTGTACCCCTGTAAGACCATCTGCACCGCCAGTGCCCGCTTCAGTTCACGCGGGTCTGGATTGCTTTGAATCATCGCAATTAGCTCTTCCATCGGTCGCTTCGCTGCATCAGAAGTTAAACTGTGCAATAGCTTAACTTCCTTGGAGAATTCTTACAACTAATTTAGGACTACTATAGCAATCCTAAATTAGTTGTAAGAATCTTGAAATAGCCCGTTCTTAGTGATTCATTCTCAACCATTAATTGACGACCAACCACTAATCACTAAGGACTAACCACAGAATTCTCACAACTCAAATGGGATAGCGATATCAGCTTGTCTGACGCAATCACTTTACCCCGCAAACCGTAAACAATATCGCTGCCGCTAATGCTGCAATTGTCCGAAGGTGGTTCCAGAAAGTCCAGTTAGCCAGGTATTTAGTCCATAGGGTTGTCCCTTCTGGGCTGTCGGGTTTGACCACTGCCAAGGCATCGTTTAATGGAACATTGCAGGCGATCGTGACTCCAATTGTACCAACCAGATAGAACAGACTACCGAGCAACAAGTAGCTTGTCCCTGGCTGCTGCCACTTCAACATTGAGGAAATGGCTAGAAAAATACAAGTTGCGCCTGTTCCCAGGAATACGGTCATGAACCAGGGATTAATTACCGTGATATTGATCGACTGCATAGTGGCAATCCCGGATGCGGTCGGCTGTTGAGCCAGAGCATTCATGACAAAGGTTGAGAAGGCGAAGAAGACTCCTGCGATTAGTCCACAACCTAGCACCGAGAACAGCTTCAATCCAAAAAGCAAGGGGTGAGGGATTTCCATAAACTCTCCTACGGCTTACTGTAAGTTCAAACTGAGTAATCGTTTGCTGAACAATCTGATTAAGGCCGTCGCAGCCGCTATTAAAGGTTACTGCATTGCGCTATCCTCCAACCAGTTGAGCAATTTGAGTACGAGCAGATGCAATTGACTCTGCCAACTTTTGCCCGCCGTATTCGTCGTCTTCAACATGAATAAAGGTGATATCAGTGATGCCCATAAACCCAAAAACGGTAACAAGATAAGGGTCGTGATGATTCATCTTTTCGTAGCGACCACCAGGCTGAAAGCCAGAATCACCTCGTGCTTCGATGATAAACATTTTCTTACCTAACACGAGTGGCTTAAAAGCATTGGCACGATCATCGGGTTCAAAAGCAACGGTGCGTCCAACTCGGACAATTTGATCAATGTAAGCCTTGAATCCACTGGGAACGCTGAAGTTGTACATGGGAACGCCCATCACATAGATGTCAGCCGCTAAAAATTCATCTACGAGTTGATCGCTGAAGTAAATAGCTTTCTGCAACTCAGGTGTGTGTTGTTCAGGGGGTGTGAAAGCAGCAGCAATCCAGGGTTCATCCACATGAGGAATAGGATTACGACCGATATCTCGATAGGTGACGGTAGCGGTTGGATGAATTTGTTTCCATTGCTCGATAAATTCTCTCGTGAGTTTACGCGAATGAGATCGCTCTCCTCTAGGACTCGAATCAAGATGCAATAGATGTGCCATAGGTTCTCCTGATGGATTACTCTCTCAGCTTAGACAATCATTTTGAGCGGGACTATCTGATTCCTGTGCCACTATCAAAATCTTGCGGTTCCTTCGGATTTGCGCTTTGCGCTAAATGGTTTTCAGCCTGCTTGATGGAAAGCCTGAAAAAGTGAATACAATCAGAACTAAACGCATTAGGATTGCATCATGAAAAATCCTGTGACACCTCAGCTCGAATGTGGCTGCCCACCCCTCTTATCTAGCCGAAATCAAGGTTGGGAAAACATTCTAGTCGAACAATTTCAACATCCGCCGGGGGAAGGAAAAACTTATTACAGCGATGAACACACGATTTGTCTGTCGCTTGCTACTCGTCCCGTTCGCTTTCTACAAATCAAAGGAGGCAAAACCCACACGAGCCTGTATGGAAAAGGTGACATTTCTATCACGCCTGCCAAGATGCCGTTTTTTGCGCGTTGGGAGGGAGATGACCACTACCTGCATATTCGGATTGCGTCTCAATTTATTCAAAACGTTGCCAGAGAAAGTCTAGAGAGAGATTGCGAACGCTTGGAGTTGCTGCCCGAATTTCGGACGCGCGATCCGCAGATTGAAGCAATCGGCATGATGTTACTGACTGAACTTCAACAAGACAATTTAGGCGGCAGGCTCTACATCGACTCGCTATCCAATGTTCTGGCAGTCCATCTCCTTAGACAATATGCGGCGGTCAAACCTGCATTACCGATTTACAACGGGGGCTTACCTCAGCGGCAACTTCTAAAAGTCTTAGATTACATCAATGATCATCTCGATCAAGCGATTAAGCTGGCAGATTTGGCGGCGTTGCTAGAGATGAGTCAATTTCACTTCAGCCATTTATTTAAGCAAGCGATCGGAACGTCTCCTCACCAATACCTGCTTCAACAACGAATCGAACGCGCAAAGCAGTTGTTAAAACAGAGCAATCAATCGATTCTGGACATTGCTTTGATGTGTGGATTTAACAGTCACAGCCATCTGAGTAAACAGTTTCGGCAAGCGACTGGGATAACACCAAAAGCTTACAGAGTCAGCTAGCGGATAGCTATATCTCAAAGGGAGTGGGAGGTTATGAAGTATGGCTATATTGAGCGCGAACGCCGCTTTTTGATTAAAAGTTTACCCCTCGACCTGAGCTTAGAGCATGATTATCGTCGGATACAGGATGTCTATTTTCTAGATACTCACCTGCGCCTACGCACGATTACCACGCCGGATGGACAATTGATTCAGCAGAAGTTTGCTCGAAAACAAGCCATGAGTGACTCTAATCGTCACGCCCACATTACCAACCTTTACTTAGCTCCAAATGAATACCAACTGTTGGCTTCGCTAAAGGGATCAGACCTACACAAGCGACGGTATCAATATCCCTATCTCAAACAAATTGTTGCGGTTGATGTGTTTGAAGGGCAGCTAACAGGACTGATCTTAACCAAGAAACGAGGGAGGCAAAAGCGACAGGTTAAGTTTTTTTAGAAGCAGTTTGAGAGGGATGCTGTGTTGTAGTATTTTGTAGTATGACAAAGGCTGAATATTTAGCTAATTCAGATCTTGAACCCTTCCTTCTGGAGGACATTAAGAATGCGTGAACTGAAGTATTACATTGCTTGTACCGTCGATCGCTTCATCGCCCGCAAAGACGATTCCTATGACTTTTTTCTGATGGAAGGAGAACATGTCGCCGATCTGCTGACTACCTTCCCTGAAACAATTCCGGGTCACGTTCGGGATAAACTTGGCATCACAGCTGACAATCAGTACTTTGATACCGTGTTGATGGGACGCAGGACTTATGAAATTGGACTCAAAGAAGGAATTAGCAATCCTTATCCACAGATGAAACAGTATGTGATTTCTCAAACCCTAAAAGACAGCCCAGACTCAGCGATCGAACTTGTGTCATCCGACCCCATAGCATTCATCAAAAAATTGAAGCAGCAACCAGGTCAGAATATTTGGCTGTGTGGTGGTGGCAATCTAGCAGCAATACTTTTTCCAGAAATTAACGAGTTGATTTTGAAGGTGCATCCCATTCTACTCGGCTCAGGCATTCCCCTATTTTCGGGTGTTGTTACACAGACTTCGCTAAAACTTACCCACAGCCAAATCTATAACAATGGGTTCATGTTGCTGCATTATCAGATAAATCATTAAGAAAAAGTTTATATCCTGCTCCAAATGGGGTTGTGCTCCAACTGGTTCAATAGACAATCGAACAAGCTGCGTGAAGTTGAACTTTGCTGTTAGGCGGTTCATCGCTCAAGAATTTTTTACGCTAACTAGCGTTTATATCAAATCTTCAATTGCGCTGGAAACAAGCGTCTTCGACTGCTGCTAATCGCCAGCTATAAACGTCACCTTGCAAGTATCCCGGTGACGCAAATGCCTCCTTCGCTTCAAAGCAGCGTAAAGTGCCTTGACTTGAAGATCAGTCAGTTCTTTGGATTCTGGCTCTGGTTCACTGGGCGCACTCACGGACAGTATTGGGTTGTCGGTCGGTCATGTAGTGTGCCTCTTGCAGCCAGCGGAAGGGCTTGTCTGCTTCTAAATCGTGAACCACCGCTGTTTCCAAATGCTTTTTGTAGCGCGTGATATCCCAAGTTGTCATTTGATTCCAGGGCTTGTCTGTCCAAGCCACTGCTCGACCCGCACCCATCGCAGGCCGTCAGAGGGTGGCTCCTTGAGATCGGGCAAGCACTGTTCCTGACGCTTTGGGGCAGCCGAATCTGAAATTGGGCGGGGAGACTCAGAAAAGTTTAGGGGCGGTCATAGTGCGGCTCTAGCAAAAATTAGAGGATTCATCTGCTAGAAATTATGATGATATTTAATAAAAGAAAAGAAATTTGAATGGTCGAATTCAGAAAAATATCCTTGTTTGTTGATGAGCAGGTCGCATTTTTGCTGAAGATGCTAAAAAATAATCAAGCGATCGGATGGACGGTCAGGTTATCTTAAGGAGTGACGATCTGAGGATAAGTGATGAGGATTAAGGCTCAAGTTGAAGTAGCTTGTGCGATCGTAGTTCTAACTTTTTGCCTCTGGACGGGCACCGCGTTGGCAGCGTCTTCACCGCCTCCTCAATTAACGGCTCCGTCGCCCACTTACAACTCATTTTGGGAAAAACTGGAGCGATTGAGAGAAGACAGACAACTTCAACAGTTGGTGGAAGATGATTTAGAAAAGAGCTTTGTGATTCGGACGCAGATTCAAGAAGAAGTCGATCGAGCGTTTGGACATACAACAACTTTATTGAATGTTTTATTGGGGGTATTAACAGCTTTGCCTGTGTTAATTGCGGTGGGCGTTTGGTTCATTCGTCGCAGTGTGGTCAATCAGATTATTAATGAGACTAAGAAACAAGTTCAGGAAGAAGTTCACAAACAGCTTGAAGCAGAAGTAACAGCAGAATTTAAGAAACAAACAGAAGTCTTTCAACAGGAGATTGAAAAGTTAAAAGCTGAATTTGAAGATCAGTTATCTCAACTAAAAAGTCTATTTTCAGACACTCAAAAAGAGAAAGATCAGATCATTCAAGAACTTTCCCAAATCACCCCTTCTCTAGTTCGAGACTCGACCACACCTGAAACTCAGCAGAAAATTCAAACTTTAACTAGACAGCTTGAATGGTTAAAATCACAAAACTCTCAGCTTTCTTTCACAGTTCACGACTACATTGAGCAGGGCAAAGCTTTCTATTTTGAGGGACGATTTGAGGAAGCGATTGCTTCTTATGACAAAGCCATCCAGATTGAACCTGACAACGCAAAAGCCTGGTTTAGTCGCGGGGCAGCCCTGGCAAAATTGCAGAAGATAGAAGAAGCGATCGCTGCTTACGAAAAAGCCACTCAAATCAAATCAGATTTCTCAGAAGCATGGTTTGGAAAAGGGGTTGCATTTGCAAAACTACAGCGGAATGGAGAAGCGATCACCGCTTACGAAAAGGCAACTTCTATCAAATCAGATTTCTTTTCGGCCTGGTTTGGTAAGGCCAGATGCTATGCCTTGCAGGGTGAAGTTGAGTTAGCGATCGAGAGTCTTCAACAAGCCATTAATTTGAATCCAGAAAGAGCTAAAGAAGTTGCAAAAACTGACCCTTCTTTTGAGCAGCTTCGAGAAAATGCACAGTTCAAGAAGCTGATTGAGTGTTAGAAGAAATCAGTTTTAGAAACGCATTCCTCCAATAATATAGAAGCAGCTTCCATTCAATAAAGCTGTGATTACTGCACCGATGATCACGCCTTTCATGCGTCCCCACTGTTGTCTTCTTGCAAATCGAACGGCGATCGGAACAATATAAATTAACTGAGATAATCCGATTCCAAAGGTCAAGTACACAAAAATAATTGGAATTGAAGGGAGTTGAAGGTTTGTAAACAGCGCTGCCATTCCTACAAAGAAAATAACTGCTAGAATGTTGAGTCCAAATGCCAGAAAAACGCCTCCAACAATATCTCTCAATTCGCTTTGTTGTGACATTACACTTGCTCCTGAAGTCGATTTGAGACGAGAGGATAACCTACACTTCCTTCGCGGTAAAACATATTGTAAGTATCAAAAGGAATGATTCTACCGTCAGGGTGAGCAATGTGAATACAGGAACGCTTGACCGATCGCACGTCAAAGTTAAACGGATCTAGAAACTGCATAATAATCACTCGAAACACATTCTCATAGGTAATTCCTGACGGCACTGGCAGCATCGGTAAACAACACAAAAGCTGTCTTAAAGTTGTCGCCGAAGAACTTGGAGAATGACTGGTTGAAAAAAGTTTGAAAATCTGTTTTTTCAGGTCTTCATTTTGTTCATATAAAACTGAGTTTGGCATCACTTCTAAAAACGCTGTAGGGTCGAGTAACCCAGTTAAAGGAATCACTTTACCGTTAACTTTTAGCGCGTATGCCAGTGCCAAACAGTCCGGATGACAAGGAACAGGCAGCAAATCTTTGGGCTGAAAATGAGGACTTTGTTCTAGAATGGCACGACGAACCTCGGTCAGGGTGTAGCGATCGCGCTTCGGGTCAAAATCCTTCAGTCTTCCAGCGGCTTGAATGGGCTGAAAGGTGACACCTCTCACACATCGCTGTTGTAGTCCGTATTCAATAATCTTGCCAATCTCGTGATCATTCAATCCTTTTTTAAGCGTGACGACCAACGTGGTTGAAATCTTGAATTCATTGAGGTTAGCGATCGCTTTCTCGCGAATATTTCTTAAGTCTGCTCCTCGCAATTCTTTCAAGGCTTGTGCTTCAAAACTATCAAACTGCAAGTAGATTTCGATACCCGGCATGTATTGACTGAGGCGTTCACAAAAGGCACGATCGGTCGCAATTCTCACGCCATTGGTATTAATCATCAAGTGTTTAATGGGCTTGCGCTTAACGATTTCTAGAATTTCAAAAAACTCTGGATGAATCGTCGGTTCACCACCGCTAATTTGTACAATATCCGGTTCTCCTTCATTCGCAACCACGTTGTCTAGCATTTGTTCAATTTGTTGTAGACTGCGATGTTGGCGCGGTTGATTCGCAGAGGAAAACTCTTCAGCCCCGGAGTCTGCATAACAGATCGGACAAGAAAGATTACAGCGATCGCTCACTTCCACCAAGGTCAAACAACTATGCTGTTCATGATCAGGACATAGCCCACAATCATAAGGACAGCCATACCGGATTGGTGTATTGAATTTGCGCGGCATATCTCCTGGTTTAATAAACTCTTGACACTGTTTGTAATAGTCAATGTCGTCAGCAATTAAAACTTCTTCTTGACCGTGAATCAGACAGTGTTTGACTAAATAAACATTCTCATCTCTGAAAATAATTTTTGCTTCAACTTTCGTTAAACACTTCGAGCAAACACTATTGGTTAAAGCGTAGAAGAGGTAGGGGCGAGTAGGCATGATGAGGGATGAGGGATGAGGGATGAGGGATGAGGGATGAGGGATGAGGGATGAGGGAGGTTATAGTTTTGAGAATTGGAATAACTTGGGAATCGTGGCTCGGTAGCATAAGAGAGCGAATAGACAGGCGATTTGAATGGCGCTCAGGTTGAGAACGGGGTGGAAATCAGGTTTGATGAAGTCAATGAGAAAGCGAAAGCTTAAATAAGCGATCATATAAAACTTGAACAAATCACCAGATTCTGATTGGAAGCGCGCATCGCTTTGCGAGAGCCGTTGGCAACGCCACCTCAAAAATATTAACAACGCAAATAGAAATGCAATCTCGTATAACTGAGTGGGATGACGGAGAATTCCATCTCCAAAGTCAAAGCCCCACGGGAGCATGGTGGGAGTGCCATAGGTTTGATCACTTAACCCAGTTAAAAAACAGCCGATGCGCCCGATCGCCGTTCCCAAAATCAACGGATAAACGAAGGCATCTCCAGTCGATTGCTTGACCCCGATAATTTTCTTGATCAGTTCAACGCCTGCTACTGCACCAATCAGCGCACCCACCACCGTTTTACCCTGTAGCAACAGTAACCAGAATTGTTCTTGATGTTGCCAAAATAAATCAATGTGCTGCAAAATGACGAGCAGCTTTGCGCCGATCAATGCACCGACTAATCCACCGACGACGATCGAACTTCTTTGAGTAGCGGGAATAATGTCCTTCCGAAAATTTCGCAAACTGAGGCGCAGAGCGACACTGTAAGCGATCGTCTCAAACAAAAAATGTGGATGAATACCCCAGATGTAAACAGGAAAATTCACGCTGATTTTGAATGACAGAAGACTGCTAAACTATACGCGACTCAGACCCAAAAGCAGCCGACTTGTCACACTCTTTTATGCTTTCTATGAAACCTTATCAGCAAATTGCGATCGTAGAGTGCGGCGAACCTCTAGTTGCGATTCCAGCTAATTTCTCGCTTGTGTCGCCTCATCCTTATCAAAAATTGGGTGCGCCTTATGGAGAAAAATCGCCCTTTTATCTGCGTCAGGGAGTGGTCGATCGCTTGCTCACGGCTCAAAAAATGCTGCAAAAAATCCATCCCGGTTGGCAACTTCAAATTTTTGATGCTTACCGTCCGGTTGCGGTTCAACAATTCATGGTGAATTACACTTTTTTAGAACTTGTGCAATCCAGAAGTTTAGATCCAGCCAGCCTGACCGATGAGCAGCGTCAAGAAATTTTTCAGCAAGTCTATCAATTCTGGGCAGTCCCAAACCTTGATCCCACAATGCCACCGCCTCATAGCACGGGAGCCGCGATCGATATTACTTTAATTGATGAATTGGGAGACACGATCGACCTGGGTTCAGCGATCGATGAAATCTCGGAGCGATCGCACCCCAATCATTTTGCAAATAGTACTGCTTATAAAGAACAACAATGTCATCAACATCGCCAACTGCTTGAGAAAGTAATGCTCGCGTCTGGATTCAAACAACACTGGAATGAATGGTGGCATTTCTCTTACGGCGATCAGATTTGGGCATGGCTGATGGGTCAAGACACCTCAACCCGACCATTGACCGCCAAATATGGGCGAGTTTGAGAACGTTGAACAAGCGCCTTTTGCATTAACCCCGTAAAACCCGCAGAAAATATTAAAGACTTAGTCAAGAAAACACCTTGTTTATTTTAATTCTTCGTGAGGCAGGCTAAAACTGGACTGCAATCTTTCTCTCCAAGCAAGTTATGGCGGACACCTGAACGACAACAATGAAATTGTTCTATACCCCCGATCAGGAGAAGGATTCCATCCGCTGGATGCGTTGGAATATAAAACCCTGATTGCTTACCAGACCACCCAGGGGAATCCGATGAAAGCAAGGGAATTGATCAAAGTTTGGCGCACAAAACGGCTGAAAACCTCGGTCGATGAGAAGCTAATGCGGCTCAAACAGTTTAATCTTCCGAAGCAGTTCGTTCTCCTAGTCTTTAAAGCTGCTGCACCGTTGATAGGGCTGTTTTTGGAAAAGACTGGAACAACTCTGAATGCTAAGGTTTTAGCAAAGTTCGGAATGTGGCTCAGGTGGCAGGGGTTCGATCGCGTCTTCCTGATCTACCAGGAATGCGAATCCGCCTTGAAGCGTGGTTTTTAGTATGGGTGGATCACCAAATGGTGAGAGCTGTTAGCGTTTGGGAGATCAGCTTTGGGTTCTGAAAGGTGAGAGCTGCGGTTTAACTCATCCTCCAAAACCCAAGCGTCTCTTAGGCTTCGATCTTCACTGAGATAATTTTGTCACCTTGACGAATTGCATTCACGACATCCATATCCTGGGTTTGCCCAAAGGTGGTGTGTTTTCCGTCTAGATGAGACTGAGGCGAATGGCAGATAAAAAATTGACTGCCGCCTGTGTTGCGTCCTGCGTGAGCCATCGACAACGTACCCGCCAGATGCTTATTTTTGTTGATTTCACAGTTGATTTCATAGCCAGGGCCGCCCGTTCCAGTCCCTTGAGGACAGCCGCCTTGAATCATAAAATTGGGAATGACCCGGTGAAAATTAAGCCCGTTATAGAAGCCCTTGTTGGCCAAATCGACGAAATTCTGAACCGTGTTGGGAGCATCTGCATCGAACATGTCGATATGAATAGTGCCCTTGTCCGTTTCCATGATTGCGCGAGTCATATGTTGCTCCTTTTTTGCACTTTCTGATCCTACAACGTTAAGGAGAGATGAGGGAGAACAGCGTTCCGCTGCGCGAGGAAGGATGAGGGATGAGTTAGGCTTCTCAATACTTTCTTAATATCAATTAGAGGAAGCTTCCGTTTTGATTACAGATTTAGATTGCCTCCAAATTCCTCTCCTCTTAAAGTCCTCCAGATTGGGGGGTTGGGAGGCAGAAGCGTTGTACAACAAAGCAGAAAAAACCAGATCAAATTCATGTTTTCTCAAGCAGATTCAGGATTGAGTTTGCTCATTTCCCAGGTGGTGTAGGTGCCGATCGGACTCCACAATAAATAAGGCACTAACAACAAAGCAGCCCAGCCTGAAACTTGCCATACGAGAAGCGTGAGCGGGATTCCCAGCAAAAACCCTAATCCCCCAATGAAGGTGCCTACTTTCAAACTGCGCGTTCGGAACATGACCGGGGAATAGAGAATAATTGCAATCTCAACCAGCAGATAATACGCCATTAAGGGCCAGCTTTGAGTCTGCTCCCACACACTGTAGGCTGACCATGCACCGCAAATGAAGACAATCGTCCAAATCACAGGAATCAGCTTCTCAAACGTCAGCCAGCGAGGGCGGCGCAAGCGATTGAACCATTTGATATCTTTGGGACTGAGAAGACTACCGCCCAACGCCACCAAAAACGTTACGAGTCCGATGACCATCCACGATTTGATCATAATTCTCAGCCCAAAAAGAACAGACGACATCATTTTTTTGCCATTCAGCGTTATTGTGTCAGAGTTCTTCCAGCGTGATCATCAATCTTGAGAGCGATCGTTCTCGTCTCTTGATGCTTCTAGAGGACGCTTTTGATCCACAATTCAATTTGCAAAAACTCAACTATCCAAACAGCATTAGGCCAGCAGTTCTTCGATTTCCTTGTCTGTGAAACCAAATTGTCTGAAGATTCTCAATACATAAGCTGGAGCCATTTCACCTGCACCGATATCGATCGGGACAATTCTTTTCTGGTCTTCAACGGTTCGACAGTAGAGTGAAGGGATGTTTTTAGGCATAGACAGCCCGTAATTCATAAGTTTCTGAGGTTGGTTCTTGAGAGCCGATGTTTAGAAACTCATGCAATGCTCTGATGGAGACGGGCTCTGAGTAAATATCTTTGTCTGACTCATCGACCATTTGAAGGGAGTCGATCGCTGCTTTGAGCTTTTGAATGGCGGTGTCTTGAGTGTCTCCCTGCCCAACGATGCCATTTTCGAGACATAGGGCGACCCAATGGCCTGCGCTTTGTCTCAAGACGAGGGTGTAGAAGTCCATCAGTTTGAACCAGTAAGGGATGTTTTTAGTGTATCAGCCGTGTTTGAGAGTTTATGGATGTTTGGGGTTGTGAATGGCTTGCCACCATTGATGGGCACTTGTGGCGTGGGGATGATCCTGTCCGAGGGTACGATCAAAAATTGCGACGGTTCTGGGTATTAGGGGCTTTGCTTCATCCAGTCGATTCAGGCTGTCGTAGAGAACTGCCAGATTTCATAAGCTGATCGGGGCTATCTGAGGGGCGGGGACTCTCGGAGCGACGGGGCAGGGGGGATGGGAGAGATGATTGGATTGGTAGGAAATGAGGGAATGCGAGGTGAGGGAATGGGAGACGCGAATGGGGAGGCGTTGATTGATTTGGCGAGGTCTAATGCTTGTGAGAGGAGAGGAGAGGCTTTTTCGGGTTGTCCGGCTTGGGTGTAGCGCTTGGCTATCTCAGGAAGAAGCGTCGCTAGAAGCGTAGAAGTCTTGATTGTATTTGCAATCTTTAACGCTGTATCAGGCTGATTGAGCTTGAGGTAGTGTCGCGCAATCTCAACCAATGCCTGATCTTTACGAGACCCGTCTGGTAACGTTTGGCTAATTTGTAGTGCCGATTCGATTTGACCTTGTTTGGCAGATTCAGCCGCGATCGTCGCCAACACATTCTCCTTAAGATTAGAGTCTTGAATGCTCTGAGCGATCGTCACTGCCAAAGACAACCGCTGCTTGACTTGGTCAGATCTGTCAGACTTATCCAAAAATAGCCGCCCTCGTGCTGCACTTTCCGCCGCTTCGTATCTCGCACAATCATCACGTTCCAACCCAATTAACTGAGCAAACTGGCTTGTTTTACCAGAATCCAAAGCTGCCCACATCAGGTCTGACAACGTACTACGATGAGCACCGTCACGCTGCGATCGACTGACTCTAAAGGCTTGCTCATAGTCTCCTGCCTTAGCGTACTGGAGCGCCAATTGATTCATTGCTGTCTCTTGAGCATCACGGCCCGAAATCGTTAGAATGGCTTGCCTTGCTTGATCGGATTGCCCCACCAAAGCCGATTTGAGTGCAACTTGGGTCAAAGCCTCTACCCTCGAAGCATTCTCTTTGAGCGATCGTCCCAACTGCATCGCCGTCTTAAAGTCACCCGCCGTCACATAGCCCTGAGCGATCTCAATCATCGCAGCATCGTAGTCATAATTATTTTTGAGCGATCGAGCCGTTTTGAGCGCCAGAGCCAACGTAGAACGGGCTGCTTGCGGCGGTTGAAGATTCGCAATCTCGACCAGCTTTGTCGCCTTCAAAAACGGATCTTTGACTGAAGTGATCACCCCCAACGCTCTATCGACTTGCGCGATCGCAGCATACTGCACCGCAACAGATGCCAAAGGTTCGTCCGCGGAATTTGCCAAAAGCGATGGCATTCGATAAGAGAGAAGACTCAGAGGACGAATCGGGCGCATCAAGGTACAGAGAGAACTAGCAGGAATGAAGAGTCTCGAAGGCGGCAGGGCAGCAGGCGATCGACGCGGCCTTGGGGCAGCCGAGAGAAGACCGGGCATCAACCCCAATTGCAGACCGACCAACAGCACTGAGACCGTGAGCTTTTGAAGCATGAGTTCTTCGCCGATTCAAAGACAACCTATCGAGAAAAATTTTACCACTGAGAAAAAGAAGATCTGTGTGATTTCTCGTAGGCTCAAGAAACTTTTGAGAAATCTACCTTATGGGAGGGGCGTTTGTTAAATCAATCCAGCAAATTCGATTGTAAGATTCATCCTTCTGTATAAGTAAGTTGCACAGTATAAAAATACTATTCGCAAAGGAACTGCCGTGACTCATCCCCGTGTCATTTGTCTAGGCGAAATCTTGTTCGATCGCATCTCCAATCAGCCCGGTCGATCGCTCGAAGCCGTCGATTCTTGGACATCATATCCGGGAGGCGCTCCGGCAAATGTGGCTTGTGCATTGCCAAAATTAGGGACTCCTTCAGCGTTTGTCGGCTGTGTAGGACAGGATGAAATGGGGCGATCGCTGGTCGAGTTGCTTAATTCAATTCCGGTAGACACGACGGGCATTCAGTATCATCCGACTGCGCCAACTAGAACGGTCATGGTGTTGCGATCGGAAACAGGCGATCGTAGTTTTGTGGCCTTCGGAGACCAGCGCAACTCAGCAGAATTTGCAGACACGCATCTCCAAGCGAGTCAGTTGCCTTCTGCATTATTTGAATCAGCCGACTTTCTAGTTTTGGGCACATTAGAACTCGCGTATTTTGACAGTCGAGCCGCGATCGCGCGTGCACTAGAACTGGCAGAACAATTTTTTGTCAAAGTGGTTTTAGATGTCAATTGGCGACCCGTCTTCTGGTCAGATCAAAACGCGGCCCCGCCGATGATTCACGAATTGATCAAGCGAGTTGACTTTCTCAAACTAGCCGACGAAGAAGCCCAATGGCTGTTTGACACAACCGATCCGGGCGCGATCGCTCATCGGATTGGTACGCTAGAAGGCGTATTGGTCACGGCTGGCGACCAGGGTGCTGCTTACTGTCTGGGCGACAACGAAGGCAAAATTCCCGCTTTTGAAATCGATGTCGAAGAAACTACGGGAGCCGGAGACAGTTTTGTAGCGGGGTTTGTTCATCAGCTTTGTCAGCGAGGCATTCACAATTTGAGTGATCCAGAGGTTGCGAGACAAGTCGTTGCGTATGCCAGTGCTGCGGGAGCGTTGACGACCACTCGATCGGGTGCGATCGATGCCCAACCCACTGCCGCAGAAGTCGATGCGTTTTTGTACATGCAAGGTAAATAAAGGGATGAATGAGGCAAAAAGCAGAAATCACTGTTTAACTTAAAGATTGTCAGTAATAATTTATCTCTCGTCATTTGAGTATGGCTGTTGAAATTGAACGAAAGTTTTTAGTCAAGAACGATCGCTGGCGCACACTAGCCACCGGAGTGTTGTACCGTCAGGGCTACATCATCAGTCAACCGGGAAGAACGGTGAGAATTCGCGTGGCTGGAGATCAAGGATTCTTAACCATCAAAGGAGATACCAAAGGAATCGCTAGAGCAGAATTTGAATATGAGATTTCAATCACTGATGCGAATGAACTGTTAAACACGCTCTGCGAACCTCCGATAATCGAAAAATATCGCTATAAGATCAGTTTAGGAAACTTAGTTTGGGAAGTCGATGAATTCTTGGGAGAAAACCAGGGATTGATCATTGCTGAAGTCGAATTACAGAATGCAGAACAAGCGATCGACCTTCCCGACTGGATTGGCGAAGACGTTTCCCACGATCCGCGCTACTACAATTCCAACTTATCAAAACATCCCTTTAGCCGCTGGTCAATAAAAACATCTGATTAAAGCACAATCGCCCACACACGGCAATCTGCTCATTTTCCCTTAGCTATAGAAGTACGGATACAGTTCTGCTTCAGGAACGTACTGGCTTGCCTGGCGAAAAATAGCCTTGCAGGTTCCTGCATCTAGTTCTCGATGGTTTGGAATTGTGAAAGTTTCATTGCCATCGTCGCCAACCCGACGCAACTTAACGTGCAATCTAGATGTAGAGCAACCGCCTCTTGTAGATTACTCACCAACTCATCAAGCGTGTCAGCCTGGGTGACAACGGCGACCTCTGAGCATTCAGCTACATAACCACCCTGTTCGCTCGACTGGACAATGGCGGTAATCGTTTTGCGTAGATCCATAAAGACCCATGAGCGGGAATGTCCGCACCATTTCAACTACCTCTGCCACAATTGTAATCGACCTATCAAAACCAGGAATCTAACGAATCGATCAATTGCGATCCCACAAGTCGAGCATGAGTAGAATCTGATGGGCGGTCTCTTCGGCAGATTGGTCGATGTTGACTTCATAAGCGTTGTGAGGTTCTTCGATCGTCGCCAATTGAGTAGACAACATCGAAGGCGACATAAAGTGCGGTTTACGATCGCGAAAGCGTTGTCGCAGCAGTTGTGTAGACCCTTTGAGATAGACAATCTTGACCTCATCGTTATCCAGTCGTAGCCGATCTTGATAGCTGGCTTTGAGCAGCGAACACGCCAAAATTAAATTGCTGTTTTCTCGCAAACTATACTCAACTGCATCTTGAAGACATTCTAACCACACCTGGCGATCGTCATCCGTCAACGGTACGCCCCGCATCAGTTTGTGAATATGTTCCATCGAGTGCATATAGTCAGCATCAATAAAGTTCCAGTCGAGCATGTCGGACAACATTAGCCCGATCGTCGATTTACCAGAAGCCGTTACACCAACTAGAAGAATCACCATAGCTTGAGGGATGAGGGATGAAGGATGAAAAGTGAACGATTTCGTTCTCATGAGTGGCAAAAACTTCCAGAAGGCAATTATTTCTTCTTGACCACCTTACCGAAACTCACAAACAAGTCTATTTTGCCTCATCCCTCATCCCTCTTAAGCCGCTATTTTACTCCAGGTCACATAGGGCAGGTTAGCAGCCGTTTTCTGGATTTGATCTTTCTGAGCGACTAGCTGACCGCAAGCATCCCACGTTCCAGAAGTCAGCATCATTCGCGCTCCGTCACCCATTGCGATCGCGCCCTCAAATTCGCCGCTCGTCACCTGTAATGTTTCCAAATCCACCTTAATTTCAGCCTGCGGATTGTCAGTGAGAATTTCTTGTAGCTGCTTCGTCACGCTGGAATCAGCCGTCACACAGGGAATACCCATCGCTACACAGTTTCCAAAAAAGATTTCGGCAAAACTCTCACCCACGATCGCCCGAATGCCCCATTTAGCGATCGCTTGTGGTGCATGTTCTCGACTAGAGCCACAGCCAAAGTTTCCATTCACGACCAAAATCTTAGCGCCTTGATACTGCGGCAGATCAAAGGGATGCTGACCGTTTGCCTGAGTGCGATCGTCAATAAACACCGCTGCACCCAACCCATCAAAGGTTACAGAACGCAAAAATCGAGCGGGAATGATGCGATCGGTGTCAATGTCGTTGCCCACCAGCGGAATCCCACGCCCTGAAACTGTCTTCACTTCGCTAACCATAATCCACTCTTTGCTGCAATTTGTCTATTTTCTCACTTTTAGTTTCTCACTTTTAGCATCTGTTAGAACTGCAAACTTAGGGACTATCTCCCTGTAGCTCTTGTAATTTCGCCTCCATTTCTACCAAACGCGCTGCCATTTCTTGTCGAGCCGCCGCTTCCTGATTTGCCCGTTCTTCTGTCTCTCGAAGTGCCTGATCTAACTCTTTATGCGCCATCAGTTTTTGACCCGTTGTTGGATCATAAAAGCGAAGTTCACCACTAGAATTGACGCGCAAATCTAACCCCAAAGTGTCACTGTGAATAGAAGTTACATCACCTTCAACAACGCTAGATGGAATGGGATAGTAATTACTTTCGTCAAGCCGTAATCCTTGTAGTTGAGGAACGAGATAGTCACCTGTGGGATCATATTGAAAATATTCGCGAACGCCCAAGAATGCATAGATTCCTTTTTTTTGCGCCCTGATCGTTACTGCGGGTTGATTTCGACGTGATTTCTAGAACAAAGTCGGGCGGTTTGTCTCCTTCTTCCCAGGTTTTGTAGGAGACATCCGATCGCTCCCGAAAATAACCTCTCAAAGATGTGCGAGCGTAGATCAGATACTCACACTGAACATCACCCTCTGTATCTCTCAAATGTCATTCACCAATCTTTTTTTGCTTTTGATCCGTGTCAATAGACTGCTAATTCTGCTTCATTACTGTTCTTATTTCTATCGTTCAACTCTGCATCACAGCACTTTATTAAACATTTCCAGGTACTTTGGACGCAGCGTATCCCAGGAGAAGCGATCGTAAACGCTTTGATGACGGCGGTCGCTCCGAGTTACCTGCAAGGGGTCGCACTGCTCAAAATCCTGGCTTGCTAATACTTGAGTGATTTGTTGTGCAAGCATTCCACGTTGACTAAAATCAGCTAAACAGCCTTCCTTACCAACGACAAACTGTGTCACTTCATAGTCGTGCGCCAAACAAGGTAAGCCATACGCCATCGACTCAACCAGCACTCGCCCAAAGCCCTCTGACACCGAAGCCAGCACAAAACAATCTGCAACTTTGTAGTAGTGATCAATCTCACTCAACGCCACCGTTCTCACCTCAAAATTGTCGCCTAGCAGACGCTTTCCAAGCTGAATGACTTCGACGGATTCTGAGGACTGTTGCCCCATTAATAGCAAATAAGGACGTGGCTCAGGCAGGCTTGCGACTTCTTGAATCACATAATCCATGCGCTTGTGGGAGCGATCGATCGTCCCGACAGACAGCACCAAAGGACGATCAGTAGGCAGATTTAACTGCTGGCGTAATGTTGTTTTTTCGGTCGCCGTCAGCAGACATAAATCACGGGAAATATTGAACCCCAAAGGAAGCAGCGTTTGCGTATCAGCAGGCACACCATGATCGAGAGCGCGTTGAAAATGGGCAGGCGCTAACCGTTGAACGTGATCACAGCGAGGAGCAGCCGGAGACATCGGCCCGCCATCGCAAAAGATCAACTTGTAAGATTGCTTCGTTAATCGCCGCCAAACGCCCAAAAAGTTGCCAACGCTATCGTCGCTAAAGTAAATGATGTCCGGCTTGTGGCGTTGAATATGAGGCAAAAGACTCAGGGTAAAGGCTGCCTGCTCAACGTAGTATGCGTCGTAGTTGCGTCGTCCTCTTACCCGTTCTCCGATCGCCAAAACAAGTCTCCCTAATTGAATGCCAATCCAGCTTTTGCGAGGAATGTTCCACAAGAGAATTTCTTTTTTTGCCGCCGATCCGCCGCCTTTAAATAGCGTGATGTCGATCGACGATTCTTTAGACAGTTCATCAAAGCATTCTCGCGCAAAGGATTCGTAGCCTCGCTGCACATTCCCCAAGCCAGAACAAACCAAGAAAATCTTCGTTTTCATAGTGCAACCTTTAGTGCAAGCTTTATAATGCAACCGCCGTTTTAGAACCTCCTACTTATCTGAAGTTATACAGGGATCTGCTAACAGTTGGACAAGAACCACATAGACTGCACTAAAATTTCATTAAAGCTTGTAAGCAACCACAAAAAAGGTCGTGGCTTCATCCCACACGCCCTGATCAGTGACGAGAGTTTCGACGATCGCATCAAATTCATGTTTGAGCTGTTGAATGCGATCCGACTCTAGCGCTACGAATGGATCGTCTGGATGTAGCCAAAATTGACCATTCCAACGACTTTTAGCATCCTCAAGACTCCGGTAAGTTCCTCGTTGCTCGGTATGAATTTCAACCGCATGGAACCCTATTTCACCCAGTAGTTGACGAATTCTTTCAGGCGTTCCAAGTGGAATGTGGAGATTGGGAAGGGAAATACCACAGCGGTCACAGGCCTGACTAATTGCAGGCGTGAGAAAGGACGTTTCAGAAAAACTGGTGAATGCTAAAACCCCGTGTGATTTTAGATAACGAAACCATTTTTGTAACGCTAACGGAATATCAGCAAGCAGTACGATCGCATATGAACAATAAATCCCGTCGAATTGATCCGGTGCAAATTCGATCGTCTCAGCGTCCGTTTCAATCCATTCAATATTCTGTAACTCAACTGATTTCTGTTTTGCTAGATTCAGCAGATTCGTAGCGATGTCAATCCCAATCACATGTCCATCAGCACCCACGATTTGAGAGGCCGCGATCGCCACGGTTCCTGTCCCAGTGGCTACATCTAAAATCTGCTGTCCAGGCTGAGGGGGCGCATAGTTGATCAGACGCAGGGCCCGTTCGCGAGTCACCTCATTATCGTAGTCAGTTCTGGAATTGTAGAAGTTGGCAACTCGCTGTTTGTACGCATCCATAATTTACCGTCTAACTCTCAAACTTTTCGTAAGCTTCCACGATTTTCTGCACCAGTGGATGACGCACCACATCTGCCTTTGAGAGATTGCAAAACGCTACGCCATCCACCGATCGTAAGATTCGTTCTGCCATTCCCAACCCTGATGTTTGATTGTAGGGCAAGTCAGTCTGTGTCAAATCGCCCGTTACGACCATTTTGGATTTAAACCCGATGCGCGTCAGTAACATTTTCATTTGCGCTGGCGTTGTATTTTGTGCTTCGTCAATGATCACAAAGGCGTTGTTTAAAGTGCGGCCTCGCATGTAAGCGATCGGAGCCACTTCGATTACACCTCGCTCCATCAAGCCTGCAATTTTTTCAGGATCGACAAATTCATACAGCGCATCATACAGCGGTCGCAGATAAGGATTGACCTTCTGCTGCAAGTCTCCTGGCAAAAAGCCCAACTTTTCTCCCGCTTCGACCGCCGGACGAGTCAAAATCAACCGTTCGTATTCATTAGCCAATAGGGCCTGAACCGCCAAAACCGCCGCCAGATAGGTTTTTCCTGTTCCTGCTGGCCCAATACAAAACGTCAAATCATGCGTCCGCACCGCTTGAATATATTGCCGCTGCCGAAATGTCTTCGCTCTGATCGCATCTCCGCGTCGAGTCCGCGCCAGCATATCTCGCTGAAGGTCTTGCAGTTCGTCTTCGCGATCGGTATCCAATGCCTGACGAGCCGTGAGAATATCAACGCTGGTAATCGGCTTGCCCTGAGTCCAATAATCCTTAAGCGCCTGAATCAACCGATGGCACAACTCCACTTGATTAGCAGTTCCAGAAATCAGCAACTCTTGACCCCGCAAAACCAGCGCTGCTCCTGTTTGACGAGCCAACGTCTTCAGGTTATCTTCCTGGGTTCCTGAGAGAGCGATCGCGCTTTCAATACTGGGCAATTGGACGGTTAAAGTGTCTACCATGCAGATTCTAAAAGTTTTGTAATCGACAATAGGAACTCAAACTACTAGTCTGTCAGGAATGAAGTGAGGGATACTAACATCTCTGAACCGATGACAGCAGTTTTCTCACCCCTCATCCCTCTCGCGAAGCGTGCCGCCAGCGGCAACCCCTCATCCCTCTTTTAATGAGGTACTAACCCTTCAAACCGGAAATTAAAACGTTAAAGACACCCGAATTCCTGTCTTAATGTAGACATTTCAGGTGCCTTCTTTCAATTCTTATAGGTTGCGCCCTTGCGAACGGCGATCGACTTTAAGCAGCGTTTACTCACTCAGCTTGGGGCGAGGTTTTGGCACACTTCTGGGAGCCGTTGATCGAGACGGAGCTTCGCCGCGTGACCCGACTGAAGGCCTTTCAGAGTCAGACTCTCGATCGCTCTGACTGCCAAAAATATCTAAAACAGCAGAATAGCCCGCCGCCTTTGCCACACCTTCTAGCACCGATCGAATCGCCTGAATATTGCGCCCACCGCGACCAAACACACGCCCTTTATCCGACCCGTCAAACGCCAACCGAACCCAAACCCGCGATCGATTTGCCACAACTTCGCAGTCTACTCTGAGAGACTCTGGTGCCTCCAAAAAGGGCTTCACCAAAAACGTGACCAGCCCCGCATAGTCAGGATGAATAGAAGAATTATCAGCCACTGACCTGCTCACTGACGGGTTCACTCACTGGCTCACTGCTTGCGGTCGCAAAGACGTTTTCTCTTCTGAGAATGCTCCGGACGGTTTCAGTCGGTTGTGCGCCTTTGCTGATCCAATCCAAAATTGCGGGGACATTCAGCCGGGTTTCATCGGTTCTGGGGTTATAAAAGCCAAGCTCCGCAAGGGGTCTACCGTCGCGTCGGGTGGTGCTTTGCGCGGCTACGATCCGGTAGCTGACTTCACGCTTTTTGCCATATCGCTTTAATCGCAGTTTGATCATGCTAAGAAAGTGAACTCCTGTGAATTACTAAGTTGAGAGTCGATTAACGGTTTGCTTGGGGCAATTCGATAACCTGCACTGAAAAGATCATGGACTATCCATATTATCACAGCCCGATCGCGGTTTCTTAATTTGAGGGAAGCGATCTCTTCGAGTTACCCGCAAGTGGTCGCTACAGATTGCCAAATCCTTTCTTTTTCTTGTCTTTGTTTTTCTTCTTTTTGCCAGGGTTGCCCATTGCAGGATAGCCGCGCCAGCCGGGAGGAGGGGCCTGGCCGTAGGGATTGCCACCACCCATTCCAGGCATTCCGCCGCCCATTCCGGGCATTCCGCCACCCATCCCAGGCATTCCGGGCATTCCAGAAAAGTTGCCCTGACCCATCTGCTGCATCATGTTCCGCATTTTTTGGAAGTTGCTCACCAGATCGCTGACATCTTTCTCCCCAAAGCCCGATCCTTTAGCGACCCGACGACGACGACTGGGAGAACTAGCCAACAGATCGGGATCTTTGCGCTCTTGCACAGTCATCGAGCCGATCATCGCTTCTGCTTTTTTAAGCTGCGTTTCTCCTTGCTGGAGTTGTTCGCTGCTCAGTTTGTTCATACCGGGGATCATTTTGAGAACGCCGCCCAAAGATCCCAGATTTTTGAGTAAGCGAGTCTGTTTGAGAAAGTCGGTAAAGTCAAACTTGGCAGAGAGAATTTTCTCCTGCATTTTCTCGGCTTCGGCAAAATCGACTTCTTCGCGGGCTTTTTCGACCAGCGTCAGTACGTCGCCCATGCCAAGAATACGGGAAGCCATGCGATCGGGATAAAACGGCTGCAACGCATCAACCTTTTCGCCAACCCCAATAAATTTGATCGGCTGCCCAGAAATTCGTCTCACTGACAGGGCCGCACCACCGCGGGTATCCCCATCCATCTTGGTGAGAATTGCACCCGTGATGCCAATCTGCTCATGAAAAGTGCGCGTCAGGTTAGCGGCTTCTTGCCCCGTCATCGCATCGACGACTAACAGCGTTTCGTGGGGCTGAATGGTTTCTTTGATTTGAGCGAGTTCGCCCATCATCGACTCGTCAATTTGGAGCCGCCCCGCCGTGTCAATGATTACAAAGTCAAAGCCTTCTGCTCTGGCTCGTTCGACCCCCTGACGCGCAATCTCGACGGGGTTGGCATCTTTGCCCAATTCAAAAACGGGAATGTTGATTTGTTTCCCTAATGCGACAAGCTGATCGATCGCAGCAGGTCGGTAGACATCTGTTGCCACCAATAGCGTTTTGAATTCTTCTTTCTTCAAATACAGAGCAAGTTTGGCGGTGGCGGTGGTTTTTCCAGTTCCTTGCAGACCTGCCATGAGAACGATCGTCGGTTTGGTCGTCGCCTCAGCCAGGGGAACGTTCGCCTCCCCCATCACCTCGACCAGTTCGTTGTAGACGATTTCGATAAACTGCTGATCAGGACGAACGCCCGAAATCACCTGTGCGCCAAGGGCTTTTTGCTCCACTTCAGCGACAAAATCTTTGACGACTTGTAGATTGACATCGGCTTCGAGCAAAGCACGACGAACTTCCCGCAAAGCGTCTTTTACATTGGATTCCGAGATTTTGTCTTGACCTCGAATCTTTGTCCAGGCTTGTTCTAAGCGGTCGGCGAGAGCGTCAAACATAATTCAAGTAGGGGCAGGCGATCGGCTTTTTCAGAAGAATACGATAGAGCAACCGTAAAAAATGCTCATTTATTTAGATTAGCGTGTTCTGCTCGATCGCTGCCGAAACTTGAAAGATGTTTGAACAGCCTCCACAGGATCAGGCGTATCAATCGCGCTCAATAACACTGATGCACCTCAGAGATTGCCTGACGAATTGAGTTCCATTCGCTGATCAAGCTCGTCTCGTCTCCTCGAATCTTGCGCCCTTTAAGATTGGGATAACGACTATAAAGCACCCCATCTGCAACACTGTCTAGCAGACGAATGGGCAATACCCACTGAAAGGTAACCTTGCCATCGCCACAGTCTCCATTTTCAATCAAGTTCCCTTTTAGCCTAATTTGAATCGCTTGCCACTCCTGGATATAAATAGAATCACCAGATCGAATCTTGCGCCTCAGCCCAACATTAACTCTGTAGAAGTAGTGGTCTGTTAGCTTGTCAAGTGCGCTCTGTGGCGGACTGCTTTGCGCCCGGACTCTATCTCGAACTCCATCGGGTAAGGTAACAGAGAATAGACTGATGGCGACGATCGTAATGGCCCGCAGAGATCGGTTCATAGCGTTAGCAAAGCGTAGAGTGATCAGTTAATCGATTCTTGCAAGCAATTTCAGGACTTTTTCATGACCAGAGATATCGTTGCTCAGATTCAAGCCTTCAACCAGGGGCGCAACCCAGAGCTGCTCAAGCTCAAATATCAATCGATGGCCACGAATGCGTTCGTTTTTTTGCGGGGCACTTGCCATCTGTTTTATCAAGATTTGCCTGCGGACGCTGCGATCAATAATGCTCCCCCGGTCTGGAGTTGTGGTGATCTACATCTGCAAAATTTTGGCAGCTACAAAGGAGACGATCGCCTTGTTTATTTTGACCTCAACGACTTCGACGAATCGGCTCTAGCGCCCTGTACGTGGGATGTAACCAGATTTCTCACCAGCGTTTTGGTCGGCGCGCATACTTTGGATATCAGCGACGAAGAAGCCCAGGGACTCTGCAATTATTTTCTAGAAAGCTACACCGCTGCCCTCGCTACAGGTAAAGATCGCACCATTCATCGTGAAACCGCTAAAGGGTTAGTGGCTGACTTGCTCAATCGGTTGAAACTGCGCGATCGCAAGTCCTTTCTCGCCGATCGTACTGACCTCAAAGGCAAACAGCGCAAGCTGAAATTAATTCCAGAAAAAACTACTCCGGTCACGTCTGAAGCGCGATCGCAGGTCACCGATCTAATCCACACTTGGGCAACGACTCAGAAGAATCCCCAATTTTTCAACGTATTGGATGTCGCCCATCGCATTGCAGGAACGGGAAGTCTGGGACTCGATCGCTACATCATTCTCGTTGAAGGCAACGGCTCACCTCACGCCAACTATTTGCTGGATTTGAAGGCGGCGCGATCGTCCTCACTCTACCCCCATCTCCAGATTCCCCAACCCAACTGGAGCAATGAAGCAGACCGAATCACCAGCATTCAGCATCGCTTTCAAGAATCACCGCCCGCCTTGCTCAACCCCTTACCGCTAGACGGCAAATCCTATGTGCTGCGAGAACTCCAACCGACCGCCGATCGCGTCGATCTCACCGCCTGGAATGGCAAAATCAAACGCCTTCAGCGAGTCATGCAAACAATGGCAGAAGTCACCGCCTGGGGACAGTTACGCAGTGGAGGCCGACAAGGATCAGCGATCGCTGACGATCTAATCGCCTTTGCCCAAGATGCTCCCAACTGGCACAGCGTTGTATTAGATTACGTTCGCTCCTACGCCGCCCAAGTTGAAGCAGACTACATCGTTTTCCGAGACGCTTTCGACCAGCAAATTTGAAGCGGTTCAGTTCGCCTGAATTCGATGAAATACTTCTCCTTAATCTTTCTGAAACCTTGAACCGAAAATTTATCTTAAAGTCCCCCAGAATTGGGGGGTTGGGGGGCAGAAAGACACCATAACGAAGCGAAAACCCTTGATCAGGCGCTAACTTCCGACTCTGAGTGAAGAAGCTACTGTACGATCGCACGCCTGTACGCCCAACTCTGGATGCTTACGATACTCGTCGCTTGTCGCCCAAACACAAACAGTACGATCGGCACCCACAAAGTATAAATACTCTGCCGTTGGATCATATTTCAGTCCGACTTTAAGATTTGAGAAATCATCCTCACAAATCTCGTAGCCAAACCGCACAATAATTTGCGCCACCAGGCATTCTGGCGTATCGATCGATTCTCCAGATGTGTCGCGTTCTTGCCAAAACTTATCCAAAAATCGCTCCAAAATGGGCAAAACTTTTTCGGGTCTGCCGCCTCTGCTGGCGTAAACGATCGCAGGATTACCCTCAACAATAATGTGACAAGCAGTGTTCATGGGGAGGGATGAGGGATGTAAGGAGGGCTTTGCCCCGCATTCGCGAGGAAGGATGAACGTATCATTTCACATTTTTTGTAGTGCGGCCTAATCCCTGATCTTTGGGGCCTCATCTTTCAAAGTTAGGGGATTTACGGTTCTGAATGGGGAACAGTTGTGAGGACAATATTCTTAAGTTTTGATACAAACCTTCACAGTTAGCTAGAAAGTTGTACTCTATGGTGTTTCAGGTTCCTCCCTCGGCGATCGCAGCCTCCAAGCAGATTACTGATCATCCTCGCTGCCGGATTCTCAAACGCACCCAGTATCGCTCCTGTCACATTCAGATACCAGATGACAGTCAGCGGCTCGCAGCCATTTGTGTTGAGGAAAAATATTACAGTTTTTTTAAGCTAATCAAAGATCACCCAAAAACCCTGCAAGTTGCGGCTCGACTGGTTTATCGGGGCAATGAGGTCATGATTACGCAGACTGTAAAAGGAGATGTTCTTTGGGTTTATGAACCAGATGCCCAGACAAAAACGTTGCCCTATGAGTCTGCTAATCGTCACTCTGAAGACGGCCTCTGGAGGATCTTGAACTCTTCTCAGCAATATCAGGTGTGTCAGATTCGCGTACCAGATGTCGCAAAACCTTTGGAGGCGATCGTCGTTGACCACAAATATTACGGCTTTATGAGAAGACTTCGCACTGAGAATGAGGCGATCGAGTTTGCAAATCGTCTTGCCAAGAAAGGCAACGAGTCCATGATTACCAAGAGCGATCGTGCCTGTGCTATTTGGATTTTAGAACCCGATGCCACACTCAACCAGTAGTCAGTTGCTCAACCCCAGTACTTATCTGAGATGCAGGGATGCCAATGCCAACAAATCAGTTGTTTTCATCCCTCCTCGCGAATGCGGGGCAAAGCCCTCCCTCATCCCTTCCCTAGAGATCCTTCTCGCCCAACTCACGAGACATATAATCAAACGGCTGATCGACAAAATCTGGCTTCTCAACGCCCGTCGCCGCAGACACCTGCTCTTTCACGATCTCCTTCATGATCTGAATGCCGCGCACTGTTGGCCCGCAGGGCACGCCGAGGGAATTGTACGTTTCCCGCAGACCTTCTAAAACACGCTCATCCAATACATCGGTATCACCCGCGACCAGAGCATACGTGGCATAGCGCAGGTAATAATCCATGTCTCGCAGACAAGCGGCGTAGCGACGAGTCGTATAAGCGTTTCCACCGGGGCGGATCAGTTCAGGGAGTTCTTCAAAGAGTCTTGAGCCAGCTTGTTTGACGATCGCCGCCGCATTGGAGTTGATCACAGCAGCGGCCTGCACTCGCCCCATCCCCGTGTCAAAGTAGGTTTTCAGGCTATCAATGGCGTTGCGATCGAGGTAGCGACCCGTCACATCGTAGTTTCTAATCAGGCTTGTTACTGCGTCCCGCATGAAATTTTTCTCCCTATAATCCCTGTAAACCTTGACAAAATAAACTTGAGAGCGCCGACCTACAGCGATTCGTCGATCGCTCACCGTCTATGGAATTTAAGGAAAAGTCTACCACGTGGGGTTGAGCCTAATTTTATGGAGGGGACGATCGTGAAGCATCTATTTAAGAATTTTTACATTGCTTAACATCGCTTAGAACGAAGCCACCCTACTGAGACTTTTCTCCGGTAGCATTTGTAATCCTTAATCTGAGTTTAATTCTATAGAATCCTCAGTTTTTTGTAGCAAAGGATACAAAACCCCTGTAAGCCTCTTTCTACCATGATGCAGGTGACTAAAACCCTGGCGCTAGAATCCTTGCCAAAGCCGCAAATTCCAGCCGTTAGACGACTAGTTTCTAGCGTAAAGAAAATGGACTTAAGAAAATTCTGAATGAATCTCTCCACAGGGTTGCAGGTTAAGGCGAGTGCTTCTTTAATCTGAGACATTCGGAAGGTTTCGCAAAGCTAAGTTTTCAACCCCAACGCTCTCGCAACGCAAGACACGAATTAAGGAGTCATTCATGGCAACCCCGCAGGAAATCCTGGCAAAGATCAAAGACGAGAACATCCAACTGATCGATCTAAAATTTATCGACACGCCGGGTATTTGGCAGCACTTGACGCTGTACCAGGATCAAATTGACGAAAGCAGCTTTACCGAAGGTGTGCCGTTTGACGGATCGAGCATTCGGGGTTGGAAATCGATTAACGAGTCAGACATGGCGATGGTGCCCGACCCTAACACTGCCTGGATCGATCCTTTTATGGAAGAACCGACCCTGAGCATGATTTGCAGCATTCGGGAGCCTCGCACCGGGCAGCCCTACAGCCGCGATCCGAGATCGATCGCCCAAAAAGCCCTCGACTATCTCAAATCCACAGGGATTGGCGATATGGCCTTTTTTGGCCCAGAAGCAGAATTCTTCATTTTTGATGACGTTCGCTACGACCAAAATCAGCATGAAGGCTACTACCACGTCGATAGCGTCGAAGGCGTATGGAACTCTGGTCGTCAAGAACCGGGCGGCAACTTAGCGTATAAGCCTCGCAACAAAGAAGGCTACTTTCCTGTCGCGCCGACCGACACCTCTCATGACATGCGGACTGAGATGCTATTGACGATGTTGAAGTGCGGGGTGCCGATCGAGAAGCATCACCACGAAGTTGCGACAGGCGGGCAGTGCGAGTTGGGCTTTAAGTTCGGTGAGCTAGTACAAGCGGCTGACTGGCTGATGACCTACAAATACTGCATCAAAAACGTGGCCAAAAAGTACGGCAAGACCACGACATTTATGCCCAAGCCCGTGTTTGGAGACAACGGATCGGGAATGCACTGTCACCAATCGATCTGGAAAGACGGACAGCCCACTTTCTTTGGCGACGGATACGCAAGTCTGAGCCAAAATGCTCTCTGGTACATCGGCGGCATTCTCAAGCACGCGCCTTCTCTGCTGGCCTTTACTAACCCCACGACCAATTCTTACAAGCGGTTAGTTCCAGGCTTTGAGGCTCCGGTTAACCTGGCTTACTCTCAAGGTAACCGTTCTGCTTCGGTGCGGATTCCGCTGTCTGGTGGCAACCCCAAAGCCAAGCGTTTAGAATTCCGTTGTCCCGATGCGACGGCGAATCCTTATTTAGCGTTTGCGGCGATGCTCTGTGCAGGAATTGACGGCATCAAGAATCAGATCGATCCGGGTGAACCGTTGGATGTAGATATTTACGAACTCAGCCCCGAAGAGTTAGCAAAGGTTCCTTCGACACCGGGTTCTCTCGCAGAAGTTCTCAAAAATCTGGAGAAAGACCACGAGTTCTTAACGACGGGTGGCGTGTTTACCGAGGACTTTATCGAAAGCTGGATTAGCTACAAGCTCGATCGTGAGGTCATTCCCATGAGCATTCGTCCTCATCCGTATGAGTTTGCGCTTTACTACGACTGTTAGTAAGTGACTGTTCAGGCGGGATTGGGTGAATCTGTTTTGAGCGGCGATCGAAATTTAAGTCGATCGTCGCTTTTTTGTTGGCAAAATAAATCGGTTGTATTGACTTGGATTTGAGAAGAGTAAAAGTACTGGAAAATCTGTCGATCGGGGGTGAAACTCTCTCATCCTATTCGTTACACTTATTCACATAGTTGATTAATGTTTCCCAACCTACCATGCCTGAAACGTTGACAAAGCTGGCATATCAAACTTTTTCTCAGGGCAAAAGCTACTTTGGATTGGCACACAAAGCCCTCAGTATGCAAATTCTAAAGCTCGTTGACCCCGCTCCCTCCGAAAAGAAAACGACTCCCATTTCTGCTGATTTGCTGCTCAACATTCAGCAGCGCTTTAATCGAGTGCTTGAAGCCGACTGGCAGGATGCCGAAAATGGGGTGTATCCCGATAGCATTTTGTTTGACAACCCCTGGGAAGACTTTTTCCGGTTTTACCCGTCTGTTTGGTTGGATATGCCCCAGATTTGGGATCGGGCTAACCAGAAGCGTCACCAGGAGTTTTCACCTCAAGTCGAGACGAGTGGCTATCCCAGCTACTATGTGCAAAACTTTCATCATCAGACAGACGGCTATCTGAGTGATATGTCGGCCAACCTGTATGACTTGCAGGTGGAGTTGTTGTTTAATGGGGCGGCGGATGCCATGCGGCGACGGGTGCTGGCTCCCTTAAAGCAGGGATTGCAAACCTTTAGCTCGATTGACCCGCGTCAGATCAAAGTGTTGGATGTGGCTTGTGGAACAGGGCGGACGCTTAAAATGCTGCGTGGTATGTTGCCCAAAGTTTCTCTATATGGAGTGGATTTGTCTCCAGCTTATTTGCGTAAAGCTAATCAAATGCTGTCCCAAAATCCGGGTGAGTTGCCGCAGTTGCTTCAGTCGAATGCAGAAGAGTTGCCTTATCTGGATCACTACTTCCATGCAATTACCTGCGTTTTTCTATTTCACGAACTGCCCCCACAGGCGCGCCAGAATGTGATCAATCAATGCTTTCGAGTGATCAAGCCAGGTGGAACGTTTGTGATTTGTGACTCGATCCAAGCCAGCGACTCACCCGAAATGGCTCCTTTAATGGATGGGTTTGCGACCACGTTCCATGAGCCTTACTACCGTCACTACACAACGGATGACTTGGTAAAACGGCTTCAAGATGCGGGCTTCTCAGACGTTTGGACGCAGGTTCACTTTATGAGCAAGTACTTGATTGCCCACAAGCCCGCTGAGACTGAGCAAATCCGTCAAGATTTCGAGCAGACACAAATTCCGTTAGAGGTTTAGTTGACGCGAATTTGATGAAATCTCTCGCTGCGGTGGTCAATTCGGCAGCCCCATAAATTCCCCACTCGTGAGGGATTTTGGGTCTGCCTTAATTTGTAACGACAGCGAAGGATTTCATCGAATTCACGTCAGAATTGGCAGCATGGAGGCAGACGACTTGACCACTGCACCGAAAAAATCTTGTCGAACCAATTTTTAATCAGCTTGCTTGGGAGCTAGGAAGTGAAGTTGCTTCTCCTCCTGACTCCAAAATTTCTAAAAAGAAAAGGCACCTCATCGCGAAGTGCCCTTTTTTTGATGCGGATGGCGAGACTCGAACTCGCAAGGCAAAGCCACACGCACCTCAAGCGTGCGCGTATACCAATTCCGCCACATCCGCATAGGCTGGTTTGATCACCAGAGCAAAAGCCGTTTGATTGAGGTTGACTTAAGCCTTAACTAGCATAACAAAAGAATGGAGCTTTGAAGCGCGGAGTTTAGAGATTGATTGTTTTATCAGAAGTTTCAGAAGTAACTTGAGACAAAACCCAGGTGAATTAGAATTTTTGACCCACTCCAAATTGAAGTCGAGTTGCCCCTTGATCATTCACCCCAAAATCGGCTCGAATAATTCCTAGAGGAGAGTTTAGTCGGAGTCCTGCACCGATGCCAAATCCGGCTCCCGGACGATTACGATCGACCCCCGGTTCGCCCAAAACGCCCTTAGCTGACCCCAAATCAGAGGCAAAATCAGCAAACAGGGCACCGCCGACAATTCGGTAAATCGGAAAGCGATATTCTGCCGAAGCTAATAGGTAACTGCGACCAATACCCACTTCGCTGCCACCGTAACCCCGAACTGAATTAGGCCCGCCCAGCGTAAAGGCGTTGTAGGGAGGCAAATCGCCGATCGTCGTCCCTGCCTGCACATTAAAAGCGAGAACTTCTGGCTGCTTTTGAGTTTGCATTGAGTTCAACAGATTGACGGGTCGGTACTCGGTGTAGTTGGCTTGCAGACGATTAGAAAGAATGTTGCCCTGACCGATCGGTAACGACTGCTCAGTACTCAGCGTCAATAGCGATCCTTGAGTGGGGTTGATGGTGTTGTCGCGCAGGTCGCGGGTCGCGTTGAATCCGACCGTCACCAGATCGTCAATGCCCGTTCCACTAAACGAAAGCGGACTGCCATCACGATCACGCCTTGTCACATCACCAGCAGCATCTCGTAAACTAACGCGGGTGTAATTGAGTCCTAGTGAGCCGTTCCAGTTATTGCCCAGGGGACGATTGACCTCAACGCCGCCGCCAAATCGACCTTCTCGCGCTCGATCGCCGTTGGCCAGTTTGCTCTCATCGTCGTCAAACACACGAGAAATGCCTCGTCGTCGGAAAAAGTTGGCGCTGTAGCCCAGTTTGTCAGGTTCAGTCGAGCGGTATGGGCTGACAAAGCGACCGTCGAACTGTACATCCTTCGTCCCGGCTAGAACGTTACCGCTGATCGTTTGTCCGATGCCGCCGACGTTGCGATCGCTGTAGTTGACACTGCCATAGATGCCCAAATCATCATTGAATCCGCCACTCAGGTTAGCCGATCGACTGCGGGCTTCGGTCACAACATAGACAACATCCAGCTTGCGGGCATCGCCTTGGAGATCGACTCGCGCATTGCTAAACAAGCCTGTGTTGACGAGCCGTTGTAAATCTTGGCGAGCCACGTCTTCTCTAAAAATTTGCCCCGGACGAGTCTGCAACTGCTGCTTGATAAAGCTTTCTTGAGTTCTACCGCGAATCGGCTCGCCTTTTTCGTCAACAGTTTTGCCCTGCTCATCGGTAAATTGGACTTTGATCTCGCCGATCGTGCCTTCTGCCACTTCGATCGTCACTACGCCGTCTCGACTCGGAGAAACCGCCACCACTCGCGCCAGATTAAATCCATTCTTGGCGTACCACTGATTAATTTGGTTTGCGCCTTGATTGAGAGCAGCGGGACTGACGATCGCGCCCAGTTGAGCTTTGAGAAAGTCGTTGGCGATCGCGGGAGTGAGGCTCTGCGCGCCGACAAGTTGGAGAGAACGAACGACGATCGGTTGGACTTGAAACGTCACACTCAACCCATTGGAATTCGGCCGACTGTTTACACTCGCATTGGCAAATAATCCCGTGTTCAAAATGGCGGCGACATCTTGCTGAAGCTGACTATTGCTGGTTGTTCCGCCTGGTTGGGTACGAATATTACTGCGAATCACCTGTTGAAGTTCGGTATTTGCGCCTGTGATTTGCACATCGGTTGCCGTCACGACCAGATCAGACGTGGGCTGAGGCGCATTGCGAACGGGAGGATTCGACGGCGCTGGGGCTTGAGGAACAATCCAGGTCGGCTGGTTAATCGAAGGTTGAGAACTGGGCTGAACCGGGGGCGGATTGATCGAAGGTTGAGGTTGAGCCAAGGGCGAATTTGGGGATGTCTGAGCGGTTTCTGTCGTGGGAATTTGATAGTCCTGATAATATTGAGCAGACCGATCGCCGGGTTGCCCGGTTGCTGAGGTGGTTTGAGGAGCCGTTTCTGAGAATTGCTGAGAGACGATCGTTTCCGGAGGTGCGATCGCTTGTACCCGAACAGAGGCTCCCCCTTCAGTCGGGACAACTACGTCTGATACCGCTCCGTTAGCCAAATTTGCAGCTTCGGGAACGTTGGCATTGGCAGGTTGTGAGACATCCCAAGCAGAAAGAGCAGCAAGGGTACAGGCGGCAACGGTAGGGAAACGCATGGGGGTGAAGGATGAGGGAGGGCTTTGCCCCGCATTCGCGAGGAGGGAGGAGGGAGGAAGTGAGATATTTATAGTCCAAAATGAAGGGTTTGAGCGGCTAATTTAGCGATCGGGACTATCACCAATGACAGATTTTGATGGCTGCGGTTATGAATCGTCGTCAGTTAATTTATCGGATTGGGTTGGTGCGATCGAGCGTCAAAATCCTCAACTGATCAGACATGCCAAGATCTGAAGTATCTTTTGAAATTTAGAGTTTGATTTCAATTATTTCTCGATTGGACAATCAATTCGTAATGCGATGAACAGCTTTTCAGCCAACATTCGTAGTAATTAATGAAGAGCGATCGTGCCTGAGAGTTCCCTTTGGGGATCGCTGGTTTTAACTGTACTGAACAATTTTATGAATTCACCGCTTCACACCTTGGGCGTTCCTCCAAATGCCTGGTTAGTTGATGAAACGACCGCAGATCTGACCCGTTCTCCTTTGCGATCGCATCCGATCATCGTTGCCACAGATACCAAAAAGCTGCGCGTTGATTTGGCTAAAACAGCGATCGTCGTCATCGATATGCAAAACGATTTTTGTCATCCTGATGGGTGGTTAGCTCATATTGGCGTGGATGTTTCTCCTGCGCGTCAGCCGATCGCACCGTTACAAAGATTTTTACCTGTGCTGCGAAGTCTTCAAGTACCCGTGATTTGGCTGAATTGGGGCAATCGTCCTGATCTTTTGAATATCAGCGCGGCAACTCGCCATGTTTACAATCCCAGTGGTGTAGGCGTTGGATTGGGCGATCCGCTACCCAAAAATCAGGCTCCCGTATTGATGAAAGGCAGTTGGGCCGCTGCGATCGTCGATGAATTGGAACCTCAGCCCAGCGATGTCAGCGTGGACAAATATCGGATGAGTGGCTTTTGGGATACGCCTCTAGACAGTATCCTTCGCAACCTCGGTCGGACTACACTCTTGTTTACGGGTGTTAATGCTGACCAGTGCGTGATGGCGACTTTACAAGATGCAAATTTCTTAGGGTACGATTGTCTGTTGATTCAAGACTGCACCGCCACAACTTCTCCAGAATTTTGCTGGCAGGCAACGCTGTATAACGTCAATCAGTGCTTTGGATTTGTCACCACCTCGACCGAAATCACGCAGGCGATCTCTTCGAGTTACCCGCAAGGGGTCGCTTTGAGTGACCCTCAAGGAGTCGCATCAACCTGAGAAACGCTTGCGAACTGAAAGTTTTCCGGTTTTGGGGTCGCCTGCTTTGTAAGTTTATTGTGGTCAAGAAATACTGCAATTGCGTGCATCTAAGTGCTAACCCAATGAGGCTTTAGGTACAAAATATGGTGATCTCAACTAACCTGAATCCATTAAGGCTGCCCGATTTTAATCGCGATGGCACGACTGATGTGTTCTTACGCAGCGATAACAACAACGCGATCGCGCTCCTCGACAATCTGGGCACCGTCAAGCAAAGAAGCTCACTTCCGTCCCTAGAGAGCAAGTCTGGCTGGACAGAACCAACTCTGGTTGATTTTGACAAAGATGGCACGACTGACCTGTTTTGGCGCAACGGAACCACAGGTGAAAATCTAGCCTGGCTGATCAAAGACGGCACCTTGCAAAAATCCGGCTCTCTGCCCACATTAGCGCCCATTTGGGACTACAGAACAGGCGACTTTAATGGGGATAGTAAGTCTGATATTCTTTGGCACAATCAAGCGACGGGTGAAACGGTGGTCTGGCTGATGGATGGGTTGGCGATCGCTCAATCTGGCAAGCTGCTATCCCTGCCACGAATTTGGGAAGCCGCGATCGCAGACTTTAACGGCGACGGCAAAACTGATATTTTCTGGCGCAACACTCAAACTGGCGCAAACAGTATCTGGATCATGGATGGCGCTAACGTAGTCAAGTCTGGTTCTCTAAAGTCACAGTCGCTCACCAATCAATATGAGATTGTCGATTTCAATGGCGACGGCAAAACTGACATCTTTTGGCGAGAGCGCTTTACTGGAAAGAATGTCGTTTGGGTCTGGGGAAAAGATGCGATCGGATCAGACAATCAAGCGATCGATCTCCCCTCGACACCGGGAGACTGGTCTTATCAAATAACCGACTTTAACGAAGACGGTAAAACTGATTTCTTCTGGCGCAATCCTCAATCGGGCGATAACGAAGTCTGGACTTCTGACGGCGCAAAAGTAAAAGTCAAGGCTTTTAAAGGAATTGGAGGTTTTTAATCTCCAATTCCTTTAATCTTCAAGAACAGGATGACCCTTTAATTTTGAGTCATCAACTCAGCCCTGCAAATCTCTGATTTCTTTGGCATTTCTAAACTGTTCCAAAGTCGTTTGCAGGAATGTAATTCTTCGATGCTTTTGGCTCACAATCGGTTGAGCTAAACACTCTAATGGAGTAATTTCTAGTTTGTAATAGCGTTTTTCAGATTGAGGTTCTGTAGGAAACAAGTGGGCGCGATCGACGATTTCGATCTTTTCCACTCGCGCATAATAGCGAATTGCATAAGCTTCATTTTCAAACACTTTAGTCTGATAAAACGCTAACCATTGAGGCTCCCAGCACTTTTTCAGAAACTTCTCAACACTTGCGATCGGAATTCGATACCAACGATACTCGCGCGCAATCTCCAGATCTCGCTGATTGTTCATAACAGCCACGAGAACTCGATCGCCGCTTTTGGCTACAGAACAGTTTGCCATAGAGAAGTGTTGAGCAGTTTCAATCTAAGAATTCCCTTTTTTAGACGTAAGTTTTAACGTGAATTCGATAGAGTTTTTTCGCTTCAGTATTTAACGCTTCTGCCCCCCAACCCCCAAATCTGGGGGACCTCCGGACAGGATTTCTTGCTCAAAGTCCCCCAAACTTGGGGGATTTAGGGGGCTGTCTGGAGTGATCGCCACAGCGGGGGACTTCATCGAATTCACGTTAAGTTTTACCTTATTTTTGATTGGTAGCTGACGATCGTCAATCCACTTAAACGCATTAATAATTGATCCTAATCGTCGGAAATTTGCGACGGTGATCCATTATTAGCGGCATCACTGACTGCAAAATCTACATCTTCATACAGCGCTTCTATACTGATCTGAAAATCTAAACTGGCTAACTGAATGCTCTCCTTTTGATCGTAGGAATAAAACACCCAAACGCCTGCTTCGCTACGACGAAAACATTCAACCTGCTGTCTTTTTTGGCTGATCAACACATATTCTTGTAGCGAGTCTAAATGTCGATAAGCTGCAAATCTATCCCCGCGATCGAAGGCTTCTGTCGAGTCAGACAACACTTCTACAATCAGACAAGGATAGGATTTTGAGTGAGAAGATGAACGATCACGATCGTCACAGGTCACCATCACATCTGGATAGTAGTAACAGTTTAGCGGTGGAATGTACGCTTTCATGTTTTCCATAAACACACGACACCGACCGCCTCGAACATGACTTCTCATTTGAGTAAACAAATTGCCCGCGATCGTATTGTGAGAATCGCTTCCTCCTGACATGGCATAAACTTGTCCATCAAAATACTCATGCCGAATTTGACTTTTCTCCTCTCCTGCTAGATACTCTTCTGGAGAAATGGCTGAGTGCTTGAGTTGGGCAATCATCGGCTTTAATGAAAACACTAATGTTATTTTAGGTCAGACGTATGGGAATGCCTTGCCAAGTTAACAGTATTCTAAAATTGAATCAAGATTATCCATCTGAGTTAACGCTGGACGCAACGCATCAAGCAACGAAACCAGGATACCGAATTTTTGCGATCGACGTTCCCATTCCCCTTGTCGATGACCACTGGAACGCTTACGCAGATGTAATTATTGAAAAACTCACCTGGCAACAGCAAGAAACACACCTCACCTTTCGGATCAGTCGCATTTACACACAACCGTTTGCGCTAAAGTCGTGAATACTTAGTGAGTAGCTGGATGAATCAGAAAATTAACAGAATTGAGAATTCAAAGCTCAAAAATCTGCGACGCTACAGCGTATAGGTAAAGTCATCGACGATCATTCCCGGAGTCCAGCTTCCGCCCAGATTGCGACTGCCATAGGTGCCGACATCGGGGATGAATTCTTGAACACTCGTCAAGGCGACCAGGTGACTGCCCCAAAACTGATAGACGCTATCATCAAAGCGCAAATTCTCGATCGGAGCCACAATCTCACCATTTTCCACCCAAAAACAAGCGTAGCGAGTCATGCCCGTAATCCGACCTGTGGGACGATCGCTCCAGTTTAAATAGTGCAAATTGGACACATACAAACCCGTATCCAGCGCAGCGAACACTTGATCAACGGGCAGATCTCCGGGCGTGATTTCGGGCGATCGCAATCCCTCATCTTGATTGGCCCCATTCGCAGTTAGATTGTATTCTTTGGCAGTTTTTGAAGACACCAGCAGATTGACCAATTGCCCAGACTCGATTAGCGCCAGTTCGAGAGGAGCCGTTTCGCCTAGCTCGTTAAATCGGGGCACCAACCCATGATGAAAGTTTTCTTTGAGCGTAAATTGAGGCGACAGTTTCTTTTCTCCGCGCCGCAACGCCCCAAAACAGCTACCCCCCTGCTGATAAGAAGCCTCACTCACGCCACCCCACGACAGCATTGAGAGCAATTCAGCGATCGCCGCAGGTGCCAGATAGGTGCGATATTGCCCCCGCCGAATCGATTTGGGAGGTTGGGCCAGACGGTCTAGCTGCGATCGCGATTCCTGCATTTTAGCCAGGTAAGCGGCTTGATCCCAATGACTGCCGGCCAACGTTCCCTTCAGGGCTTGCCCCTGGGAAGTAAACAGCGAGTAGTCGAGCGAAAAAGAATCGGTAGCAAACCAGTGCCGCTGTCCCATTGAGTCGGCATAAGCGCGAATGGTCAGTCCGGCGGCATACAGTCCTGTAAAATCCAAATCAGCGACCGGGGGCAACAGCGTCGAAACCACTGCCTCAGCCGAAAGAAGCTGACCCTCATGCACTTCTCGACTCACACCATTTCCAGAAGGTAGCACCAGATAGGGATTGACCGGAAGCTGAGGAACTTCTTGACGAAGCGCTGAGAGGGCTTGTTGGGACTGCTCGCGATCGACCGCTTCTTCTCCCGTAAACGGAAACTCCACATAGCTACTGCGCTGATCGTGCATCAACGTCAAATGAACGCTGCCATCGCTGACAGTGCCCGTTTGCCGGACTTTGGCGTGATTAAACCGGGTAAATTGGCTCTGTTCACTGTTGAGCGTCAAGGTAAATTGTTCGTCGGGTCTGAGTTGGTCGGCGATCGTCGCGGACAACTGATTAAAACTGGTTTCCATTGCGTCTGTCGTCATGACCCACCCCCAAACACTTCTACATTGGCAAAAACGGCCATCGGCGACCCGTGACCGACCCAAATGACCTGGTTGGGTTCTCCTTTGCCACAGACGGGCGTACCATACATCTGCCAGGTGTCGCGATCGCCCAGCTTAACAAGACTGCTCCAAAACTGCGGCGTGACTCCTCGATAGTTCGGGTTTCTCACCGTTTTGGTCAGCTTGCCGTTTTCGATCAGTTTGGCGTACTCACAGCTAAATTGAAATTTGTGACGCTGATCGTCGATCGACCACGATCGATTCGATTCCATATAAACGCCGTGATCGATCCCGCCAATGATTTCGTCAAAGCTGGCTGTTCCTGGTTCGAGGTTCAAATTAGCCATGCGATCGATGGGGGGGCGATTCCAGGAAGACGCGCGAGTGCTGGATACACCCAAAACGCCCGATCGCGCCTGACTTTCGAGTCCGCCCAAACCGCGCTGCAAAATGCCTTCTTTGACCAAATATTCACGAGAAGCGGGTGCCCCGGTATCGTCAAAATGATAGCTGGCAAACTCGCCCGACACGGTAGGGTCAAAGGTAATATTCATCAAAGGCGACCCATAGACTCGCTGTCCAAAGTCTTCTAGCTTGATAAAGCTGCCGCCTGCATAGTTGCGCTCGTCGCCCAAAATCCGGTCTAGCTCTAAGGGATGCCCCACACTTTCGTGGATTTGCAGCAGCATTTGATCAGGAGCCAGTACCAGCGTGGTCGTCTCCGTGGGGCAGTCCTCTACGGTAAGAAGCTCGATCGCCTGTTCGCCAATTTGTTGCACTCGCTCCCACAGGTCAGGCGTAACCAAATATTCCAGGCCGCCTTGATAACAGTGAGCCAGCCAGCCGTTGTGCGATCGTCGCTGAATGATTCCCCCATCTTGGGCGGTGGCTGCGTAGTCGGTGCCAATTTGCCAAAATTTTTGCTCAACTTCAGACCCGTTGCTGCTGACAAACCAAGTGTCTTTTTCGGTGGTTAAAGCAGTAGCGCTGGCTTGAACGATACGATCGTCTACTTTGAGCGTGTGACAAATCTTGACCAAAATTTCGTTAATTTCCCCTGGTGTCAGCGCGTCAAAAGGTTTGAGAATTGGTGAAGTGTATTGACCAACCACTTTAGGACGGGCCGAGAGAGCCGTGGCGTGAATATTCCATTCGCTGGCGGCGATCGCTTGTCGGTAGGCTGATTCGGCGGCGGCCTGCACGCTGGAAAACTTGAGTGAATTGGTTGCTGCATAGCCAATCTGACCGTTGACCAAGACTTCCACCATCAGCCCTTGAGTGATACTGGTGCCGTTGGTTTCAGGAATGCCATCTCGAACGGAACGGGTGGTAGAGGCTTCTCTCGTTGCCCTCAGCCCCACCCAATCGGCAGAAACCGTAAGCGCTGAGAGCAGTTTTGACAATTCAACAATCATTATTTGCTAGAAGAGGAATCATGAACAGTTTTTCCTGAGTGAATAATATTAGCTCACCCAGGTAAAAGCAGAATATTTGAGGATTCTAACAGTCTAACTGCGATGCCAGAGGGTTTCACCCCCCGCTTTGTCGATTAGCGTGATCCTCTGGGCTTGAAGCTCGTCGCGAATACGATCGGCTTCAGCAAAGTTTTTGGACTGCTTAAATGCTCGTCGTTGCTGAATTTTGGTTTCGATTTCAGCGTCGCTGATTTGATTAGAATCGCTCGTTTCGACTTCAAGTTCTGCCTCTAATCCCAGCACGTCAGCCAGTTCAATTAAGGTCAACCACTGCTGTTGAAGAGTTTGGGCATCAGTTCCAGATGGCTCTCCGTGAACCAGCAGATTCCCTGCTTTCTGCAATTCTTTAGCAATCTCAAACAAAACCGCCAGTCCGCCAGACGTGTTGAAATCGTCGTCCATCGCAGCTTGAAAGGCACTGTGAGCGGGAGAACTCTGAATTTTTGCCTCTGAATCCCAGCCCAACTTTTCGCCATGTTGATATCCAAACAGCAGTCCTTCTTTCAGTCTGTGCCAGCCATTTTCGGCGGCGGTTAGCGACTCGTCAGTGAAATCGATCGGTTTGCGATAGCTCGCTCCCAGGACAAAGAACCGAATCACCATCGGATCAAGGCCCTTTTTGTCCAACAAATCGCGAATCGTGGTGAAGTTGCCCAGCGATTTTGACATTTTCTCGCCGCCGACATTCACCATGCCGTTGTGCATCCAATATTTCGCAAGCGGTTGACCTGTGACGGGTTCAGACTGAGCAATTTCGTTTTCGTGGTGAGGGAAAATCAGATCTAAACCACCGACATGAAGATCGATCGCGTCTCCCAAAAATTCGCGTACCATTGCCGAACATTCAATGTGCCACCCCGGACGGCCCGCGCCCCAAGGCGATTCCCAGGCAGGTTCTCCCGGTCTAGCGGCTTTCCACAGCGCAAAGTCAAACGGGTTTCGTTTCTTTTGACGATCGGGATCATCCGATTCCACCCGTCCACTGGCCCCCGCTTGCAGATCGTCTAGCTTGCGACCAGAGAGTTTGCCATAGGAGCGATCGCGCCCCACTTCATAGTAAACGTCGCCCTCTGATGGATACGCAAAGCCTTTCTGCTCCAATTCGTAAATCAGTCGTTTGATGCCGTCCAGCGTCTGCGTAGCGCGAGGATAAGCGTCAGCCTCCATCACGTTTAGCCGTTCCATGTCCTCAAAGTAGGCTTGAATGTAGCGATCGGACACCTCCTGCATCGACGATCCTTCTTGCCGCGCCTTGTTGAGAATTTTGTCATCAATATCGGTGAAATTCTGCACATAGCGCACCTCATAGCCTCGCCATTTCAAATAGCGGCGCACCGTATCCCAGACGATATACGATCGCGCATGACCCAGATGGCAATAGTCATAGACCGTTACGCCACAGCAATACATCCGCACCTGACCGGGTTCGATCGGCTCAAAAGTTTCTTTGCGGCGGGTGAGCGTGTTGTAGAGCGATAACGGCATGGGGATGAATGAGGGCAGATTGGAACTTCAGTTTGGCTTAAGAGATAATCATACAAGTCTAGATCAGCGATAATCAGAAAGAGTGGTTTAAGGGGGGTTGAGTAACCATTTTCCCCGTTTCCACTCCCTGCTCTCTCATGTGAAATGCCCTATGCAATCAGCAGCGACTTCTTCCGATTTGGCCATGGATACGCCTAAAACTGGGCTGCCCGTCACGATCATTACAGGCTTTTTGGGTAGCGGTAAGACTACTCTACTCAACCACATTTTGACCAACCAGCAAGGGCTAAAAACTGCGGTTTTGGTGAATGAGTTTGGTGAGATTGGCATCGATAATGAACTGATCGTCCAGACCAGCGATGACAATAATATGGTGGAACTCAGCAACGGTTGTATTTGCTGCACCATTAATAATGATCTGGTCGAAGCGGTTTACAAAGTTTTGGAGCGAGAGGAGGCGATCGAATACCTCGTCGTCGAAACTACGGGACTGGCTGATCCGCTCCCTGTGGCGCTGACCTTTTTGGGAACTGAGTTGCGCGATATGACTCGGTTAGATTCGATTATTACCGTCGTCGATTCTGAGAACTTTAGTCTGGATTTGTTTAACAGCGAAGCAGCTTACAATCAAATCGCTTACGGGGATATCATTCTGCTCAATAAGGCTGATCTGGTAGATGAAGCCGATCTCGATCTATTAGAAACGCGAGTTCGAGAAATCAAAGAAGGTGCCAGAATTCTGCGAACTACGAAGGGACAGGCTCCGTTGGCAGTTCTGTTGAGTGTGGGATTATTCGAGTCTGACAAATATTTTGATCCCACTGCCGAAAAGCACGAGCATCACGACCACGAACATCACAATCACGACCATCATGATCACGACCATCATGATCACGACCATCATTCTAAGGGCGATCACGATCACGAGCAGTGCAGTCATGACCACGATCATGAACACCACCACCACTCTAATCACTTAGAAAATGATGGCTTTACGTCGGTCTCCTTTCAGAGCGATCGCCCCTTCAATATTCGCAAGTTCCAAAATTTCTTAGACAATCTACTGCCCGGAAATGTCTTTCGCGCCAAGGGTATTCTCTGGTTTGACGAAAGTCCCAAGCGTCACATTTTTCACTTGAGCGGCAAGCGTTTCTCGCTCGATGACACCGAATGGAGCAGCAACCCCAAAAACCAACTGGTGCTGATTGGGCAAGGTTTGGATGAAGAGACACTGCGATCGCAAATCACCGATTGTTTGGGCGTTCCCTCCACTAGTCGCGGCAAAGGGTTTAGAAAATAGGGAAGAATAAGTTTTGAGGCTCAAATTTCACCTTCAGCGCTCAAGACCCAAATTTATGACCCATCTACAAGTTCTCGTTTGCCAGTACCAAAACTGTCTTGAAAAAGATTCAGCGGAGGTGCTGGCAGCTTTTTTGGCGCATCCAATTTCTAACGTGACGGTGATCGAGTCTGGGTGCCAGGGACAGTGCAATATGGGAGTGACGGTGCGCGTGCTGCCTGACGAAGTTTGGTACTGTCGAGTTAAGCCAGAACAGGTAGAAACGATCGTCGAGCAGCATCTTAAGCAAGGAAAGCCAGTCGAAGACCTGTTGCATCCTCGATTTCATCCCCGGTTCTGAGGGGAGCAAATCTTCAAACTTCAACCATGCGAGTCATTCTTCAGCGCGTTAAATCTTCTCAGGTGACGGTGGATGGAGCGATCGTCGGCTCAATTAACCGAGGACTAAACCTGCTGGTAGGCATTGCGACAACTGACACTGAGACAGAACTCGACTGGATGGCGCGCAAGTGCTTGGATCTGCGAGTGTTTCCGCATGGAGACGGGGGACGGTTCGATCGCTCTGTGCAGGAAATTGGCGGCGAATTGTTGGTAGTCAGTCAGTTCACTCTGTATGGAGACTGTCGCAAGGGGCGACGACCTTCTTTTGATCAAGCAGCGGCTCCCGAAATAGCAGAATAACGCTATGAGCAATTTGTTTCAAAACTACGGCAGAGTGGGCTGCGAGTCGAAACTGGAAAATTTGGGGCAATGATGCAGGTGACGATCGAAAACGATGGCCCATTGACGGCTCCCCGTCCTGAAGTTCGGGGATTCTTGGATCATCGGGAGTCCTGCGACTTTACCCTCACCAAAATTCACTGCGATGCGCCCCACCGCTGTATCAATAGAGAAAATTCTTGCTGCTCCCTAGGAGCCAAAACTTTCTCAGGCATTACCACCCCTTGCGAGACAGGTTCCTCCGCTCAAGGCGTGAGCCTCTGCCTGTGTTGTGGACTAGCACAAGCATACCAAAGTCGCCCTAAAAGTGCGAGGCTTGTATCCCATTTTCTTGGTCACTCTCATTTTGGAACGATCGACAACCAGCGACTAACTGAGTTTCACCAGCGAAATCAATAGCCTGCCGCCACCATATCAAGCTGATGAGAATAGGCAATGCGTTTGACTTGAGTGTGCCACCGCCCCGATGACTCAAGGGTGAGCAGCCGAAATCCAGGTTTTTGATGATCTAGGGCAAACTTGGAGCTTTTTGGCTCAAACTGAATGCAGGTTGAAGGCGTTCCCAAATAAGTCACCTGTTTGCGCTGATACTGAAACTCTTGGTGAATGTGACCAAACAAAACAATTTTGACTTGAGGATGACGATCGAGCACCGCAAATAGCGCATCAGGATTTTGTAAAACGCTGGTGTCTAGCCAATCTGAATGCGTCAACAAGGGCGGATGGTGCAGGGCGACGATCGCCGGGCACCCCGAATTCTGCTGCAATTCTTGGTCAAGCCACGCTAATTCGTCGGCGCAAAGCTGACCGTGTACGCACCCCGGCACAGCAGAATTGAGCAAAACAACCTGCCAGCCATTGGGTTGAAATGATTTATCAGGCAAAAAGAGCGGATGAGTGAGCGATCGCGCCATCACATCAGGCAGGTCGTGATTGCCAGGGAGCCAATAGACCGGAATGCCCAAAGGACTCAAAAGAGATTGCAGACGATCGTAAGAGTCCGAGGTGCCATCTTGAGAAAGATCTCCAGTCAGCAACAGCAGATCGGGCTGCGGATTGAGCCGATACAGTTGCTCGATGAGAAACTCAAATGAGTCCGTAGTCGGCAAACCCAAAAGGGTACGATCGGTTTCTGCAAACAGGTGAATATCTGTAACCTGAGCAATGAGTAAGGGAGGATTGTAAACCATACTTGCTGAATTCGGAGCGCGACTCGAATATTGCACAAACTTTTGAACTTCCACGTCAGCCAATTCGTTGAACTTCAGAGCTATCTGACTGATCTCTAATTTAGCTGACAAAAATTAATTAACTTAACTTTAGAAACTAACGCACAGCGACAAATTTGGTCATTAACTTGTAATCCTATTTTTTAGCACACGGTTAACTGGGGACGGCTCATCTTTAAAGGTGGCAGGCTTCTCCTTAAGATTTACTACACCGCAGAGGGATGCATCGTTTTCAACCCTCCCAGAGTACCCTGTAACAGAACGTGGATTTGCGATCTGATCCCTAAGTTTGCCGTGATTTAGATCACACTTAATACTGACGTATTTCATCCGATCGAATAATTTATGATCTTTTAAGATCACCTGTAAGGTGTAGCCAGAAACAATTTTTTCGCTGATGCTGATAGAGAAGCTGGCTGAATTATTGTTTTTGACAAACGATCATTTGGATACTACAGCGTTTTCGCACTTATTATTCTATGAGTAGAAAAGCTAGAGCAGCGTGGCGGATTGCCTCAACAGGGTTACGCAAAGGTAGGGGTTGTGTAGATGGCTGTGAGTTGATTCGTTGGATTTTTTTAATTTGTGATTCTTTCATGATTCTTAGTAAGCACCTCTTCGAGCAAAGACAACCAAAATCGTTTTGCAAATGATCATCAAGTCATATCCGACACTCCATCGCTCTTGATACTTGAGATCGAGGTCAAGAACTTGCTCAAAATCTTTGATGTTGGATCGACCGCTGACCTGCCATTCGCCCGTGATTCCAGGTTTGACATTCAGGCGTTGCCAGTGACGATCGCCATAGTGAGCCGTCTCATCCGGCAAAGGGGGACGGGTGCCAACCAGACTCATCTCTCCTATCAACACATTCCAAAATTGGGGCAGTTCATCAAGGCTAGTTTTTCGCAAAAATTGACCGACTCTGGTCACTCGTGGATCGGTATTATTCTTGAAAAAGAGACTGCTCCCTTCGTTTTTGACGTGCTTCTTCAACTCTTCTGCATTAGTGACCATCGATCGCAGTTTGCACAACCGAAAAGGCTTTCCCCGTAAACCACAGCGAGTTTGACTATAAAAGACTGGCCCTGGACTGTCGAGCTTGATCGCTACGACGATCGGAACATAAAGGATTGCAAGAAACAACAGTCCAATCAAACTACCTCCAATATCAATCAACCGCTTGAGCAATGAAATTGTGGATGGATGCGGAGATACCGACGCAAACGGTGAGGTGAATGCAGAAGATTCGCGGGCTTTAGAACTTTTGATCATGGTGCTTCTTCCCAACTCATTGGTAGAGCGTGAGTTTTTGGGGACGTATTGAGTTTTCGCTTGCTTTGTGGGGGCTGTAGGCTGTGGACTTTGGACGGTGGACTGTGGACAGAGCAGCATTGAAAATTTTCGATCTTGGGTCTAGCGTCTCTAGTTGTTGGTCTAATCGCTAATCCAAAATTGCTTTGTCTGATAGTTTCTCTTTGACGACTAACCAAAAAAACGGCATCACATCTAGTAGATATCTCTTCCATAGCCTTCTCGGTTCTGACACCAGACGATAGAGCCACTCCAAGCCAACATCACCAATCCACTTGGGCGCTCTAGATTTGTGTCCGGCTTCAAAGTCGATCGCGGCTCCCAGGGCCATGAGAATCTTGATCATCGGGAGCTGGTCTCGATACTTCAAAATCCATTTTTCTTGTTTAGGACAGCCCACCCCCACAACTAATACAGTTGCTTCGGTGTGATTGATTAAGTCAATGATTCTTGAACATTCAGCCTCGTCTTTTTCAAAACCAAAAGAAGGAGAATGAGCGCCGACTACAATTCTGCGTCCGACTTTTTGGTTGATACAATTTTGCGCCTGTAGGGCCACCCCTTCGTCGGCTCCCAACAAAAAGATTTTGATGTCTAAATTTCTGCGGTGACAGGTATAGAAAGCTGGCAGGATATCTGATCCAGAGATTTTTTCTTGAATTGGCTTGCCCAAAAAATGTGAGGCATAGAGCACGATCGTACTGTCACAGACTACGTAGTCAGCAGCGTTGTAGGCGTTCTGCAATTCGCGGTCTTTTTGCAGTCTAACAATGTGATTAACGTTGGGTGTAAAGACGATTCCAGACTTAAGCTCTTGCAGAAACTCCAGCATTGAAAGATTGTCAATGTTTGTGTTAAAGATCTTCAACTTACGGGAAGCGTAGAACATAGATTGGCCTCGCAATCACTGAGTGTCGGGGGAGTGCGGAGTAAACGCAGAAGTTTGCAAAACGGGCCGTAGCAAGTTGATGCGGCACGGAGAACTCACCAGATCTCTACCTGGTGTCAGCGTAAATTGACGGGAGTGAATGCCCACAGAAGAACGATCAGGATTAACCTGCACGAGCAGGGCAACTTTGTATCCGAGAAGGCTACAGTTGGCTATGGGTGTAGAGAAAGCGTGTAAAAAACACCCAGCTAACAACGGTGAAAACCATTGCAGAATGAAGCAGAGATGTCGAAAACAAGATCGCAGAACAGAAAATGCCCCAGATGTAGCGAACCAGTTTTGAGTGCGGGCAGGCCTGCTTTTTCCCTGATTTTGCGCTCTGCGATCGCCCCTGTAAATAAGCAAAAACTTCTTGAAACCGAGTGCCCCATAAAAGCACCTTACTAAAGCTGATTTTTAGCGCTTTCTTGACGGTGGTCATTCCCAAGTTGGAATCAAACTCTAGCAATCGACTGTGATCAAACATCATGTTTGAATCTTCTTGAAAACTGACTGGTCTAAAGTAGGCGGGTGCATAAGGGAGAATCAATGAAGTCCGGCGATCGGACTGAGCAGTGGTAGCAGCATCAAACCAGAAATATCGAGTAGAGGGAGGTTCTGAGTCGTCATCCTCCTGCGTAGAAGTCAGAAGGGAAGTTGGTTCTGGCATCTGGGGATACACCTTAAAAAAAGCAGTTAACAGGTCATGCATTCACTATCAGGAATGACAAGCTGAATAGAAAAACAAACGGTTTAGTTAGAAGATTCAACGCAAATTTCCCACACGATCAACTATTTCTGAAATAGAACAGCGATTGCTGATTTGAGAAATTACTAACCAAAGAAGCCGAAATCTTACACAGATTTACTTTACAAACAGCCTCTATTTGATGAACCCTACTTTGACAAACCGATAATTTAGCGATGGCTTAATTTTCATGGATGAACGATAGATTAGTCAATAGATTTACAAATTCTTCATTTTCACTTGCGTCAACGATAATTCAAGATACTTACATCAATAGATCTATTGGAAAGGAAACAGCTTATGGTCAATTAATTACTGAGTAACAAAACAGTATTTACAATACTGATGCAATACTTCGATCAAAGCTGTGAATCAGACCTCTGATAGAATAAAAATATTTTAAGAATGCTGTAGCCACCCCTGGATCTATATCAGAAGCTTTTTGAACGACATTCTATGATGCACAATATTACTGAAGACCTAAGCGATCAGTAATGTAGATTTGGTCGGGAAAATGCTCAAAAGTTTTTAGGTCACGCTTCTAAAACTTAATTACATCTCAAGACAGTTCACTGTGGTTTTGCAAGGAAATTCACCATCAGAAATTTGGAGTTTGTGACACCCTGTAGTCTCGATCGATTTCTGCATTCATCTACTTCTAAAACGATGCGATCGCAACATTTTTAAGCCACGTCGCTGACATTCAGTTGACACAACAGCCCTGTAACCTGTGAGTATAAACAGCAGAACAGAGGCAAGGTTGTCGGGTCAGTAGCTGCATTCTGATTTCGTCTTCCAGGTCAGTCATATCAATTGGGCTTACCGCTGGTGCAAAATCTCAGAACTGCTGAAATTTCTCAAACAACGTTCAAGCGTCCATCTGTAGACCATCCGATCGCAGCAAATCACCCTGGAAAAAGTTGACGAGTTGCTAACCAGATGTTCAGAAGGCTTGAATAGGCGATCGGATGTGAGCTATCCCCAGTGCTACCAACCGCTTGAACTCATCCTCTCGAATCCAACTGGGATAGATTTGAGTACAGGCATCAGACAGACAGCACCGATCGCCAACAGACAAAACGCTTACCAAATACACCAATGTGTTAGACACAAAATTGAAAGGCTGACGGTCACGACAATAAAACGCAACCGCGATCGAGAAAACGAGGCTGAGTAAAGCCCAAAACCTTCGACTTGCCATAGGAGTGATTCAAGTTAGAAAAATGGGTCGAATGCGTCATACAACACCAGACAAAGCTGATCGCCAACGATCGAGTGTTTAGCAAGTAAACGCAAGGAAAATTGCTACACAGACTAAGACACCATTAATCTCGCGAATTTTGCGGGCTGCAAAGATTGAATTGAGCAACGCTATCTCGAACCATTTTTTCCAACAGATAGTGGCTCCAACGCTGACTATCAGGTAGTTTTCTCATCAAAAGAGTTGAGTCGGGGATCAAGAAGCCCTGATCATAGCTGCCCGTTTCATCGCTGGCATCTTGATCAGAGTGACTCTCATCCCGTTCTCTAACGAGCGCAATTAAAGCAGTTCGATCGTTCACAGCTACCTCCAAATAAATCATTCACAGTTACTGAGGTTGAATTCAAAAAACAACCTCCTGAAACACAGCAACGAAAAGTATCAACTTCAAAAACAGCTAACTCAAAACTAGACTGGAGATTTTGAACTTCAGGTCGCGTCTGAGTAAATAGGTCTACCCAGTCTGAAGTTCTCTCAGGTCTAGCTTTCTTCTACTTGCAACAGCCGCCAATCAGCATTTGGGGATTTCTCCAACAAATACTCACTCGTCCATCACAACACTTTAGAATCGCAGAAATAGATCAGGGATTGCTATCACTCACCTCAATCTGCGCCTTCCCCTTAAATCAAGCTTGAATCAAGGCTCCATTCACCGATCCAAGGCTCTAAGAGCAATCTGTAACCACGATCGTCTTCATGGTCTGAGTCAGTAAAAGCAACAGCCGCTCAAGCAAAGAATACAACACAAACAGCCATAACCGCTTAATCGCGATTAGAACTAGCGGTTGCCCTGGCAAAAACCAGACTTGATTCTCTGGTTCTACCCCACGCTTCAACCTCTCTAGTGTGACAACTAGATTGTGAACGACCTGCACGCGATCGACGATGAAGCCAATCGGTTTCAGGCTGTCCGCAAACTGCTGAAAAGCAACGATCGCATCACCTCTCTGGAAGACCCAGTTCAACAGATGAGAAATTAGTGGCATTTTTAGCGTTGAGGCACTTTCGGCTTGAAAGACAATGCCTTGTACCTTCCCAACGACAGCGGTCATCGTGCAAGACGAAAGCCAGGTCGGAAGGGGAGGAACGTTTCCTTCAAATTGAGTAAAGCGCAAAGATTGAGGAAATTCCTTTCTGAGATGGTGTGTGGGAGCATATAAACTGAGCAGTAGACGCTTGCCTCCCAAATCAACCATTTGCACCTGTAGGGGCACCTGAGAGCGATATGCACCTTTGACTTTTGGTAAGACTAAATTCGATCCAACATCGCGATCAACAAAACCGCGAATCAGGTTGACCATTACACTCTTAGTATCACCACTACAGAGATTATGATCAAAAAACGCAGGGGTTGACATCTTTCAAGATTTTTTAATTAACTGGAAAGCGAGTTCGCGGCCCAATCTGAAATGCAACCAATATCAATTAGTTACTACATTTAAGATTTAGAGAAAAAATCTCCAGGACTACGAACGCATTTGCTGATGCAACCGAAGTAGACACCCAAATTTCCCAAGCTCACCCCAAAAGCAATGGTTGCTGAAGTTTGCTCGGTAGCTTCCGCTATTGAGGTAAATACTATGGTGAATATAAATTCGCGATGATGCAAGTTAGTACAGTCTGAGAAGCGTCACATAGCTGCCAGAAATTGAGGACAGCCGTCACTAACCAGTTTGACGCTACTGTAAAGATCTTGAGTAATTGATACAAGTTGTGAATCGCGATCGCAATGGTCTAGTTTAAACTCTGTCCACTACAAAACCCATTATTGCGAGATTGTGGTTTGAAAGCTAACGTGTTCTACAAAGTATCAGTTTTGTATTAAGAGTTATCTTAAGTTAATAATCTCTGTATTCCTAAACAGGTTCTATCACTGATATTTTTCGATTCTTTTTTTATCTCTTTATGTTCATCTTACGATTTATCAGAGCGTTTTGATCCGCATAAATTCAGTGAGTTTTTCCGCTTCATTCTCTAGCGCTTTAGACATTACATTTCCATTTTGGAGAACTTCGAGCCGGAATTTTTGACCCAAAGCTCTCCAATTTGAAATCTAGGTATCGGTCAGAACGAATGCTTAACAGGCGTACAGGAGTTTCTTGATTCAACGTCCGCTACAAGAAATCGTCTCTCTCAGATTCGCTTGGCGATCGCGCTCTAACCGCTACTTTCATCTATTGCTAACTAGATCACAAAGTTCACCAGTTTTCCGGGAACAACGATCACTTTTTTGGTCATTTTGCCTTCAAGGTAGCGTTGAGCAATTTCTGACTCGCGGGCTGCCTGCTCGATCGCCGCCTTGTCCGCCTGAGTCGAAACCTGAATTGTGCCGCGCGTTTTGCCCATAACTTGAATCACGATCGTCATTTCATCAGCCACCAAGGCGGAAGGGTCAACGATCGGAAAGGATTGAGTATGAATCGAGTCAGCCTGTCCGATTGAATGCCACAACTCATCGGCAATATGCGGAGCAAACGGGGCTAACAACAACAGCAACGTCTGAATGCCTTCGGCATAAACGGGAGAATCTTTACAAGTTGCATCCGTCAACGCATTGCTGAGTTTCATCATTTCTGAGACAGCCGTGTTGAACTGATAATCACCCTGCAAATCTTCGGTGATTTCTTGGATGGCAATGTGAATCGATCGCCGCAGTTCCTTCTCAGGTTTGGCGAGATCAGAGGTTTGGATTTTGGACTTTGGACTTTGGATTTTGGATTCTGTGACCAACCGCCAAACTCGATTCAAAAAGCGAAATTGTCCTTCTACGTCAGCGTCTTCCCATTCCAAATCCTTTTCGGGGGGCGCTTTAAAGAGAATGAACATACGTGCGGTGTCTGCGCCATATTTGTCAATTACATCGCCCGGAGCCACACCGTTGTACTTTGATTTGGACATTTTTTCATAAACGACTTCTAGCGGCTCGTGCGTTTCCGGATCGGTTGGATTCGCCAAATCAGCAATATTGCTGGCAGTTACATATTTGCCCGTTTTGGGATTTTTGTAGGTCTTGCCCTGCACCATGCCCTGCGTCAACAATCGTTGAAACGGTTCATCAAAATTGAGTAAGCCGCAGTCGCGCAGCACTTTTGTAAAAAATCGCGAATACAACAGATGCAAAATCGCGTGTTCGATCCCACCGACATATTGATCGACGGGCATCCAATCATTGGTTTTGGCACGATCGAAGACCGCCTGATCATTCTTCGCATCGGGATAGCGCAGAAAATACCAGGATGAATCGATAAACGTGTCCATCGTATCGGTTTCCCGTTTTGCCGGAGTGCCGCAGGTTGGACAAGGCACATTTAACCAGGAGTCTAATTTACTCAACGGAGAACCGCACCGCCCAGACAACTCGACATCTTCGGGCAACTCCACAGGCAACTCAGACTCAGGTACGGGAACCGCACCGCAATCAGGACAGTGAACGATCGGAATCGGGGCCCCCCAGTAGCGCTGGCGCGAAATCAACCAATCCCTGAGCCGATATTGAATCCGGGCTTTGCCGTACCCTGCTTTTTCTGCCTTTTGAATCACAGCTTGTTTGGCCTCCAGCGAAGGCATTCCGTCAAACTCAGCAGAATTGATCAAAACGCCCGGTTCGGTATAGGCAGCCGTCAACGGAGCAGACCCATCCCCCTCTTGAGGAATAATCACCGGAACGATCGCCAGTTCATTCTGTCGAGCAAACACAAAATCTCGCACATCATGCGCCGGAACCCCCATCACCGCCCCCGTCCCATACTCATACAGAACGTAATCGGCAATCCAAATCGGGATCTCCGCCCCTGTAAACGGATTGATCGCCTTGCCGCCCGTAGGAATTCCTCGTTTAGGCTTATCTTCTGCCGTCCGCTCCAATTCGCTCTGACCCGACACTTCTTGAACAAAGGCCTCTACCGCAACGTGTTGATCCCCAGTTGTGACTTGTCGCGTCAAAGGATGTTCGGGAGCCAGCACGACATAAGTTACGCCGTACACGGTATCAGGGCGAGTCGTAAAAACGCCAACTTTTTGATCGCTACCGACGATCGGAAACTCTAAATACGCGCCGACGGATTTGCCGATCCAGTTTGCCTGCATCAGCTTGACGCGATCGGGCCAGCCGCTCAACTGATCCAAATCATTCAGCAACTGTTCGGCATAATCGGTGATCTTCAAAAACCACTGACGCAGCAATTTTCGTTCGACTTTTGCGCCCGATCGCCACGACTTACCATCGGCATCGACTTGCTCATTAGCCAAAACCGTTTGGTCGATCGGGTCCCAGTTTACTGTCGCTTCTTTTTGATAAGCCAATCCCCGCTCAAAAAATTGCAGAAAGATCCATTGCGTCCAGCGATAGTAATCAGGCGAACAGGTTGCAACCTCGCGATCCCAGTCAAAGGAAATGCCCAACCGATTGAACTGATCCCGCATCTGAGCAATGTTTTGATATGTCCATTTGGCAGGCTGTGTGTTACGCTCGATCGCCGCATTTTCGGCTGGCAGCCCAAAGGCATCCCACCCCATCGGATTCAAGACGCGGTACCCTTGCATTCGTTTGAGACGAGCGATGACATCGACGATCGTATAGTTCCGAACATGCCCCATATGCAGGTCACCAGAGGGATAGGGAAACATCGACAGGGCATAAAATTTTTCTTTGCTGCTGTCGATCGCAGTCTGGTTGAGTCCTTGCTCAGTCCAAACTTGTTGCCACTTCTGTTCAATCTCTGCTGGGGTATAGCGGGACTCCACGATCAAAACTCCTAATAAATCAAGTGTTTACCCATTCTATTCGCGTTAGGCACTGGGAGAGGGGTTTTGAGTCTTCAGCCAGTGGTTTTCAGCCATCGGTCTTTAGCGATTATTCTTTAGCCATTGACGGAGCGATCGCACCACGCTAATGTCATCTTCTGTCTCTGCAAGTTGAAGAAACTGCCCCAAAACAGCTCCAGAAATCATCGGAAAAGTTGGACTAAACTCACATTCCACGTACTCACCTTTTTGTAGCTGATAGATGACTACACCTCGCGATTCTGTATATCGCCAAACTTCAGGAATTTGTAATTGTAGGTAAACGCCAAATCGCCGACGAGAAGAGCTGGTGATGTCTACTTCAACGGCCAAATCAGGAGGGGGATCAGTCGTAATATCGAGCTTTTTACCCAAAATTCTGCCTATATTCTGAATATAAAAGCAGGCATCAGGTTCAGCCCCTTGTTCCAGATCTTCGCGATTAAGCGTCGTCGAACCGTACCCTCTTAGCCGCATTTTTGATTCTTCAGCCAATACTCTCACCAAGGCTTCTAGAAATCGATTAATAAATTCGTGTAAATCAGAAGGCATAATAATTTCTAAAGTACCTCGATCGTAAGCCAGCCGAGAAGACCGACGATCGCCCAAATCCTGAAGCAGTGCTTGATACGTTGCCCAACTGACCCCTTCAACGACAATGTGTTGCGTCTGCTGACTTGAGGATGGAATGAGTGTAATTGCCATAACCAATACCTCCTTTGCCCGTATTCTATCGGATTCACCCTCTCGTTACACTTCTGGAAACTGCCCATCTCTTAAGCGCAGAGTCGCTTAATCTAAACCTATCCGCCATCGCCCACCCATGACCCTGATTCGCGTCTTTACCTACGGAACGCTACAGCCTCAAGAGCTTCTTAAACCAGATGCCAACTCATATCAGCGATCGTGTGCCCAAAAGCTGGTTGAATCCTGTGAGGCGATCGCCTTTGGCACCCTTTACCATTTACCGCTCGGCTACCCTGCCATGACTCCGGGAACTGCTCCCATCTATGGCTCTCTGCTTTCTTTTAGCGATCCCAGCATTCTGCAAATTATGGACGACTACGAGCGACACGACCCAGATGACTTAAAGCAGGTCTTCCCAGATCAGAATTTGGAAGATCACGAATATGGACGGCAAGAAATCGAAGTGTTCGATCGCCACCTACACGCTTTAGGGATTGCCTGGGCCTATGTGATGACGATGCCACAAATCGATCGTCTGCAAGGAATCCCAGTTGTGAGCGGCAGATGGAGCAGTAAAAAAAATAATCCGCAGCCAAGAACTTCCTGACTCCGGATTCATCGATTTCTAAAATAAAGCCTAGTGAGCGCTGGTCGATTTGTTTTCCAAACCAGTCGGAGCTTTAGAATCAACGGTAGCCGTTTTGGGAATCGACAGGACAGGTTGATCGAGCGCCACCAACAGCCCATCCCCATCAGATAGGTTTTCTTGAGGAGACTGCACCGCAGGCCGCTCAACTCTTCTTGCCATTTCGGGAGTCGGGGACTGACCCATCGGCGCAAAGATCGTCACTGCACCTACAAATAGAGCGGCGATCGCCGTCCCACCCCAGACGAGAGAAAGTTTAGGGCGGCGGTCAAGGCGAGCAAATACCTTCTCAACCGTCACTTCTACCGGTTGACTTTGAGGCGTGGGTAGAGAGCGGAAGCCCTGACGCAACTTGAGTAAACGGCTATGAAGCTGCTGCACCGTCACATCAGTCACCAGCCACTCTTCTACTTGCTTGCGCTCTGCCGCCGTCACTTCACCGTCTAGATAGGCACTCAGCAACTCGAAGCGATCGCGCTGCGAAGGGTTTGACTCAACCTGATTATTCATAGTGTCGGGTGTGGACGGATCGATCGGAGATGGTTGCATGGAATTTTTGTGCGAATCAAAATCGGGGTTCATCTTAGGATCACTTCAGTTGAGATGAGAATACCCAGTCATCAACAAACGCTAGTCTACTAAGTCAGTCTGAGAAACTTCAACTCACGCTAGATAGGTCTCGAAATCGCCGCTATTGAGGGAAATATTACCAAAAAGGGTAGATGAAATATCACCAAAAAGGGCAATTGTACTCGCAAGCTCACAGAGACTTTAAACTTTGTCTAGCCGCCGTTTAAGTAAGTCTGCAATTGGGTCTGGAGTCGGTGGCGCGCTCTGGCAATCCTCGACTTGACGGTGCCCAGCGAAACCCCAGTCAGTTCAGCGATTTCTTCATAAGCCATTCCTTCAATCTCGCGCAACACGATCGTCGTGCGAAAAACTTCGGGAAGGTCAGCGATCGCTTCATTTAACTGGTCATAAAACTCGCGCGTCGTCAGATCTTCTTCGGGGCCTGGGGTTTCTGAAGCAAGCTCCCAATCGAGTTCGCCATCTTCAAGCGACAGCGGTGCATCTAAAGAGAGCGGGCTAGAATTACGTTTGCGTTTGCGTAGCTCGTCATAAAACAAGTTGGTCGCAATCCGACTTAGCCAGCCGCGAAACTTCACTGGCTCATTGAGACGCTTGATATTGCGATAGACGCGAATCCAAACTTCTTGAGCGAGGTCAGCTCGATCTTGCCAGTCAGGAGCCAGGTGATAGAGAACTTTGTCAACGTGAGACTGGTACCGCCGCATGAGTTCAGCAAACGCCGCTTTATCTGGACGGTGCCCTGTCTGACACTGCAAAACCAAGTCGTAGTTAGGGAGTTTTTCTGCTTGCACTGGTGTCTGAGGGGCTGTTGCCTCAACCGCAGACCAGGATACAGGAAGGGAGTGACTCATGGGCGGAATTTAGCGATACGTTCCTACTTTCCTTCCATGACACAGACTCTATTGAAGAAGTTCCCTAAAAGTTTCCTAATCCTTGTGGTTGTTCTACCAGCATATCTTGCACCGGGAACAAAGTTTTTCTCCCTCCAAGGAGTGAGCCGTTCAGTGACTTTGTTTGGCGGTAGAACATTGGAGCGAAATAAAATCGTTCTAGCTACTTGCTCCAATCAACACTTGCTAACAGAGTTGTGACCTGTGTTTGAGCAATCTGCAACTCCAGAGGAACTTTTGTTTCTTGAAGGGAAGCTGAAGAAATCCCTAAAAAATAGTTCAGCGAGAATGTGATTGTGACTGCCAAAAATAATTTGTTGAACATAGAAACCTCACCTCACAACACCTGGAAACTGTCTTACCGACTGAATTGTAGATTCAAATACTTACTATGGAGAGCAGTTGACAGACTCTTTAAACACGGGTGAGTCAGCTGTCAAAATAAAGTGCCCTGTTTTGTCTAAATTGATCGAACTTAGAAAGTAAAAGACGAAAATAGAAACTGCGGAAATGTACCTTTGTATATAAGAAATTTTGAGAAGGCTCAATCAAACTGATGGAAATTTATTCCCCCTAAAGGGTTACATTTTGAACTTCATCCGTGGCGTGATTGCTTCCGGAGGAATACTCACAGAATACGATCGCAGTCCGAAAAAGTTGACCGCATTTTTACAGAGATCAAGTTGATAAAGTATTTTAGGAAGAAAGACATTTCTCCAAGATGGCGGCAAAGATCCAAAACACATCCCTATCAAGAACGTTCATGTTTCTCTGTGTCGGAACAGGCGCTTTAATCGTTGGGGCGCAGTGGCAGCAGTTTCCAAAAATTTCTCTCCCCAGAGTCGAGTTAGCATCGCCAAGTCCGGAGCCGTCTCCAATAGTGCCAACTTCTAACGCTAGAGTCGTGGTTGATCTGAGCGATCGCCGCGTTTATCTCTACAGAGGCAATCAGCTAAAAGCCAAATACTTTGTGGCGATCGGGCAGGCTGGCTGGGAAACGCCGACTGGCTCCTTTAAAGTTTTTCAGATGTATCGCAATCCAGTTTGGCAGCATCCGATCACAGGGCAGACAGTTCCGCCTGGCGAAAAGAATCCGCTAGGAAAGTGGTGGATTGGCTTTAGTACTGAAGAGGACTTGTTGATTGGGTTTCACGGCACTGACGAAGAAGAGCTACTCGGTCAGGCCGTCTCGCACGGCTGCGTCAGAATGAGAAATTCCGATGTCGGCAATCTGTATCGCCAAGTCTCGATCGGAACTCCTGTCACCGTGAAACCTTAATTTTTGCTAGATCAAAATCTGAAAGGGATGATGGTCTGTTTCACTTTCGAGGTCGCTTTGAGGTCGCGGTGTCAATTGACTCTAGCGAGGCTCTGCTTCAAAACTGGGCGCATATGCCTGAAGTAAAGCGCTGACCTGAGTCAAGATTTCATCCTTAGAACTCTTCCCGATCGCCTGACGCTCTGGAAAGAATTCGGGCTGATCGAGGTTTTTGGCGATCGCTTCTCCAACTCGTTGAGAAATCACGCCCTGTAGCTCTTCTTTGGCAGTTTGACGCTGATAAGTTGCCCCTTCTTCGGTCGTGGCGTAAAGCGGGGGAAGGCGGTTGAGCGCATAGGCGGCAATATCCCCCAGATCTAAAGTGCGATCGCTGGTTGCCTCGATCTCCGCTACTCGTGCGATCGCCTCCGTCAACACCAATTCTTCCATCACATTAATAAACTGTTTGCGCGGGACTGCCACCACCTCGCCTGTCAGCAGTGCACCCATCAAACGGTCTAAAGCCATGTATTCTTCGATCGAAAGCTCTAAGGCTGTGTCGCAGATACGCCCTACTTCTGCTTCCATTGCTGGTGTCAAATAGCCATCCTGTAGGGCTTGTTCAACGATCTTTTCAATGCTCATAGCGCCTCTTAAAAACTCCAAACAGCGTTTGAATGGACTAACCCCGGAATCATTTTGCCCCAGATTCTGCATCTAGCAACATGCGGATCTGATTGATCAGTCATGAATTATGCAATTTCTCGATTCGATAAATGCAGATTAGGCGATCGAACAGAAGCTTGACAAGTGTGAACGATCTAGCACGTCTCGCGCCTTGAGAAGGGCAGACTCTTGAGAAAGGCAGACTAATGGACTGCGATCACAATTTATCCTAATCAATCAGTTTATTCACGCGAATTATTCACGCGAACGGCTTGACGCATTCTGAAGACAGCGCGTGCAAATTATGCATCAAATTTCATAAATGGTTTCACTTTACGAGCCAGAGAATTCATCCAGAATAAGACAACTCTAGAGAAAGGAGAGTGCGCCTGTTCCCTAGATTATGAAAACTTAGTATTCTAAAGTTTATAGACTGTAATATTTTTTCTAATATTTAGGACGCTCGTGCAAGAAGACTTCAGACTGATTGTCGATCTCGTTTCTGTTTTGGCTGCTGCCGCAGCAGGAGGTTTGCTGGCTGCCCTGCTCAAACAACCTGTTTTGTTAGGCTACTTGCTAGCAGGGATGGTCGTTGGCCCAACAGGGTTAGGACTCATCAAAGAACTGATTCAGGTAGAAACACTGGCGCAGTTTGGAGTGGCCTTTCTGCTGTTTGCCCTGGGAGTGGAGTTTTCTTTCTCAGAGTTAAGAAAAGTTAAAAATATCAGTTTAGGCGGCGGTGGGCTACAGATTGCGCTGACGATCGTGGTGACGACTCTAGTCTCGATCGGCATGGGGTGGGTCGCTTCTCCGGCTCAGGGCGTTTTCTTGGGAGGGATTTTGTCGCTCTCTTCGACCGCTGTGGTTCTCAAGTGCTTGATGGAGCGTAATGAAACGGGCACGCCTCATGGACAGGTGATGCTGGGAATTTTAGTCGTGCAAGATCTGGCACTGGGTCTGATGTTGGCGGTGCTGCCTGCGCTAGATAAACCCGCCGAAGAAATCAGTCTGGCGGTCGGTTGGGCCCTTCTGCAAACAGGACTTTTTGCGCTGGGCGCGGTGGCCGCTGGCATTTGGGTCATTCCTCCACTTTTGAGGCTGCTGGCAAAAACAGAGAGTCGTGAATTATTTTTGCTAGGAGTGGTGGCGATTTGTCTGGGAATTGCCCTGCTAACTGAGCATTTGGGACTCTCGATCGAGATGGGGGCCTTTGTCGCTGGGTTGATGATTTCTGAGGCAGAATACGCCGACCAGACGCTGACCTATGTCGAGCCGTTGAGAGATATCTTTGCATCTCTATTTTTTGCGTCGATCGGAATGCTCATCGATCCCGGCTTCCTCTGGAATAATTTGGAACTGATTTTGGGGTTGGTGGCTCTGGTTTTTATTGGCAAGTTCATCATCATTACGCCTCTGGTTCGGCTGTTTCGCTATCCGCTCAAGACGGCTTTGATCACAGGATTGGGGCTGGCTCAGATTGGGGAATTCTCTTTTGTGCTGGCTAGTGAAGGTCAATCGCTGGGACTAGTTTCTCGCCGGGTTTACCTGCTGATTTTAGGAACGACGGCTGTCACATTGGTTTTGACTCCTTTTGTGTTGCGATCGGTGCCAAAGCTTTTTGATTGGGCTGAGTCACTACCCTGGATGCAGCGCTATCTCGAACAAACTGACGTACCTTTGGGTGTTGCGGATGATCTGCCGACTCAAAACCATATTGTGGTCTGCGGTTATGGACAAATCGGGCGAAACATTGTGCGGCTGCTCCAAGATCGCAATTATCCCGTTCTGGTAATCGACCAGTCTGAGAGCCGAATTCAACAAGTGCGAGAAGCGGGACTGCCTTACATTTACGGCAACGCGGCCAGTCTGCATGTGTTGGAAAAAGCAGGCGTGGCTCAGGCCAAGGGTATGGCGATCGCCCTTCCTGATCCAATGAGTACGCGCCTTTGTTTGAAGCGATCGCTAGAAGTAGCTCCTGATCTAGATATTGTCGTCCGTGCCAACAAAGATAAAGACATCGAACTGCTTTATCAATTGGGTGCGCGAGAAGTTGTACAGCCTGAGTTTGAAGCCAGTTTAGAACTGTTGGCTCATCTGCTTAACGGAAGCGGCGTGTCTCTGTTGACGGTGCAGAAAGACGTGCAGAAAGTTCGTAATTCTCACTATTTGGAACTGCGTCCAGAGCGTCCTTCTTATGAAATTTCTCGCGATCTAAAAGCCGCCACAGGCGAAATGAATAGCAAATGGTACTCATTGCCGGAAGCGTCGCCGCTATTGGGGATGACGATCGAAGAAACCGATATCCGTCACCTCACAGGCGTTTCTCTAGTGGCCATTCGTCGGGCAGGTGGAGCCGAACTTGACTACCCTGACTCATTGACCACTTTGGAACAGGGCGATCGCCTCTTGATTGTTGGAGAACCGAATGAAGTCGCTGCTTTTGATGAACTGGCCAAAGGGGAAGCGGCCGTTCCTGCGCCCAATGCCTCTTGCCAATGGATTCAGATGCCCGGAGACAGCATGATGGTGGGCAAAACGATCGCCCAAATTGATCCGCTACAACAGTACGGCATTCGCATTCAGGCAGTGCGGCGAGAAGGCAAGTTTTTGCGATCCCCAGAAGATGAGGTGGCGTTGCAAGAGGGCGATCGACTTCTCTTGTGCGGCAGTTTTCATGCGCTGATTCAGGCAAGAGAGGCGATCGCGCCCAAACTACAACCTTCCCTACTCTCAGAGATGGGGGCTGAAACCAATGGCGGGCTTCTAGAAAAGCAGGTGGAGTCTTGACGCTTTGCGCTATACAGAGGTGAGCAGGCTTCAGAGCTTGGGTTTGACGTACACGATCGCCTGCCGCCAAACGATAATCGGCTGATCGTATTGATCCAGCACACAGATACAATGTGGGTCTTGCCAGCGAACTTTTCCGGTGAGCAGATCGCCCGTAACGAGTTTCATCTCGACTTCTTTTTCCTCACGGATGATCGTCTGCACCTGACGAATGCTGGGTAGCCCGGTTTCTAGTTCAGTAGACATGTTTTCTTCCTCTGGCAAATGACAAACAGCTTAGAGTCGTGAGTTTTGAATTGAAGCAGCTTGCAGCCGCAGATTCAAAATTTGGATCTCAAAACTTTTTCTATAGTTCCGCAATCTCAACTCTACACATCCTTCGGAGTCGCGAATCATGAATGTTGAATTCACTAAGTATCACGGTTTGGGGAATGACTTTATTCTGATTGATAATCGCAGTTCATCAGAGCCTTGCTTGACTCCAAAACAGGCGGTTGAGCTGTGCGATCGCCACTTCGGAATCGGAGCAGACGGCGTGATTTTTGCGCTTCCGGGGCAGGATGGCACCGATTACAGCATGAGAATTTTTAACTCTGACGGTTCAGAACCAGAAATGTGCGGCAATGGAATTCGCTGTCTGGGCCAATTTTTAGCAGATTTGGAAACCTCAGACCACGGAACCGCCCGCGCAGAATATCGCATTCAGACGCTGGCAGGCGTGATGACACCCAAGCTAGAAGCCAACGGTCAAGTGACCGTGGATATGGGAGTGCCTCACCTTTTGGCCGCAGAAATCCCCACCACGATCGTCGCCCCTGACCAAACTGCAATCGATCAACCCTTAGAAGTCGCAGGTCAAACTTGGCGCGTTACTTGTGTGAGCATGGGCAATCCGCACTGCATCACTTTTGTAGACGATGTAGCAGAAATTCCTTTAGAGCAAATTGGCCCAAAATTTGAGCATCATCCAGCGTTTCCACAACGGACAAACACCGAATTTATTGAAGTGGTGCGATCGGACTATCTTAAGATGCGCGTGTGGGAAAGAGGCGCTGGAATCACGCTGGCCTGTGGCACAGGGGCTTGTGCGTCCCTGGTTGCTGGAGTGCTTAACAAACGCTGCGATCGCCGAGTAACAATCGAACTGCCCGGTGGATGCTTAGACATCGAATGGGCAGTCAATGACCGCCTCTACATGACCGGGCCAGCAGAGCGAGTGTTTGTGGGCAAGCTTTGAGCCTGTTTCAGAGCTTTGGATCGATGGGGCTGCAAAACTCAGAACTGAAAACTTCCCCACACAGCCCGTTTAATCGTTATCCCAAAGCTCGCTGCCCATCAAGTCACCAATGCGATCGCGCAGCAAAAAATCACACTTTTCTAGCTCACACTCAATGCAGACCCATTCGCGGGCAGGAATATGCTTGCAGAGTGTATAAATCGGTTGCTGACGATTCACCACTCCCTTTTCGACCAGTTGACGTACTTCGTCTTGAATCATGGTCAGGGAGTATTGGATTGTCTGAATCATGTCACCCTCCTGGGAGTCCTTAAAATTGTGCGCGTTAAGAATTAAAAGATTTTGCAAAAAGCATTTTGTTCGTGCCTCGAAGAAAACAGCTTTGTAGTCAGATATACTGAATGTTTTCTATTCTCAGGCTACTCCTTTAGGAATTATATTAAGAAGTGTTGCTTTTGTCAGCAAGGCTTGACATTGTTTCCATTCCTGGTTCGCCCCAAAATTCAAAGTGAGTCAGGTTTGTGGTCTGGATCACATTGTAAAAGTTTGTAATAGTGCAAGTTTGTCTAGCAAACCGATGAGGCCGCAAGTTGATGTTCTGATAGTTCGATCGCTAGATCGATCGCCGCTTTCAAACTAGTCGCCTCTGCAACTCCTCGCCCTGCGATGTCGAAGGCCGTTCCGTGGTCAGGAGAAGTCCGAATAAAGGGCAGCCCGATCGACGTATTTACGGCTCGATCAAATGCCATCAGCTTCACCGGAATTAAGCCCTGGTCATGGTAGAGCGCCAAGTAGCCATCGTGAGCCATTCCCTGACTGCCATACCAACATTGTCCCGGCTTCACCCAGAGCGTATCCGGCGGAATTAAGCCATCTAGCTGAGTGTTGGGAAAGCGAACACACATTTCTTCTAACCACGTTACCATCCAATCCTGTTCTTCGCGACCGAGTTGTCCCTGTTCTCCACTGTGCGGATTCAGGCCCGCGATCGCGATTTTCGGACGGTTGAGGCCAAAATCTCGCTGCAAGCAGTCGATCAGTAATTCTAGTTTGAGGGTCAACAACTCTGGAGTCAGTGCGTCGGCCACCTGGCGTAGAGGAATGTGAGTCGTCGCTAACAGGGTTCTCAACATCCAACCAGTGTGAGGCGATCGAGCGACAAACAACATGCCAAATCGAGTTACACCAGCCCGCTCTGCCAGCAGTTCGGTTTGCCCTGGGTAAAAGTGTCCGGCCGCTTTCCAGGCAGATTTGGCGATCGGCGCGGTGACAATTCCCTCAAAGTTGCCTGCCAAGGTTTGAGTGATCGCCGTTTCTAAATATTGAAAGCTCGCTTCGCCACTGGCCGCATTACCCTCGCCTGGGATAATTTGCGACTCTAATGCTGCTGTTAGCGGCACCTCCAACACATTTAAGCGATCGGGATGCGCCAGCAAACAAACAGAATGAAGGCGATCGTAGGTTTTTTGAAGTTGAGACCGGGTGCCCACGATCGTGACAGACGCTTTTTGGGCAACCGTATCGTCGGCCAGCGCCTTTAACACAACTTCAGCACCAATTCCAGCAGGGTCGCCAACCGGGATTACCAGACGAGAGCGTTTCAGAACCATAAAAAATTAGAAACTAAAAAACAAGCCCCAGGAAAATGTCTATTCTCACCTTCGACAGCGTGGCGCAAAGACGACCTTTATTCCTGAGAAGGCACTACTCAACTGGTTTACAATACTTTTGTAGGGATTTAGATATTACTAGGTAACCATACTCATTTGACAAGAGTAAAGTCTTCCCGGTGACAATCGTCCCGTCCCCATCAATTTAGGAGAATTGAATTCATGGCTGGAGAAATTTTTACAACGGCTTTCTTCGCATTTACGCTAATTTTAGTCGGTCTGAGCCTGGGCTTTTTACTGCTCAAAATTCAAGGCGGCGAAGAGTAGCCAATAGGGGACTGAAGAATCTGGACATTCTAGCCTTCAGTCTTCTTCATCTAGATGCTCGGCGACTTCTCGATACAGATTAAACACATGGCTGTCTTTGAGGTAGTAAAAAACGTTGCGCCCTTGCTTGCGGTAGCCGACCAGACGCATCGATCGCAGGGCCCGAAGTTGGTGAGACACGGCAGACTCACTCATTTTGACAGCCGTTGCCAGATCACACACGCAAAGCTCATGAGTTGCCAGCGCTGAGAGAATTCTCAACCGATTGGCATCTCCCAACAGCGCAAAAAACTCTGCCATTCGCTGGGCTTTTTCGACACTGACAATGCTGCGATTGAGTTGGCGAACATGGCTCAGATCTACCGGGTGCTGGACTTCACAATTCAACCTTTCTGTCGCCTTTGGTTGGTCTTTGTCAGGCGCACCCATCGAAAGGGAGTTGAGATTCGACATAACATTCAACCCAAATCGCTCAACAACTTAGTCCTATTCCAGGGTAGCGTAATTGACCTCGAAACAACTTAGAGCAGAGCGGCTTTGGACTCAGCGGCTTTGGATTCAGCGAGTGACCCTGCAACAGATCGGGTAGGATTGTAAACACTTACCTGAGAATCTAATCTGCTTTGGGAAAAAACCAATTTTGACGATAATTTCTGATAAGATTTGACAAAAAGTTAACAATTCGTCACGAACTCCTCATGACCTTATTAATTGTGGGTGCCACTGGTACCTTGGGAAGACAGGTGACTCGTCGCGCTCTAGATGAGGGTTACGAAGTGCGCTGTCTCGTTCGTAGTCTCAAAAAAGCGGCTTTCTTAAAGGAATGGGGCGCGGAGTTAGTCACGGGTGATCTGTGTAAGCCTGATACCCTACCCGCGGCCTTGGAGGGCGTAAGCGCGATCGTCGATGCTGCTACCGCACGAGCCACCGACTCTCTCAGCATCAGACAGGTGGATTGGAACGGTAAGGTCAACTTGATTCAATCTGCCAAGACCGCAGGCATCGATCGCTACATTTTCTTCTCCATCCTGGACGCGGAAAAATTTCCGGACGTACCGTTGATGGATATTAAAGCTTGTACAGAAAAACTTCTGATTGAGTCAGGGCTAAACTACACGATTTTGCGACCTTGTGGCTTTTTGCAGGGTTTGATTGGTCAATACGCCATCCCGATTCTCGAAAGTCAAGCAGTCTGGGTGATGGGAGACACGTCGCCGATCGCTTATATGGATACGCAAGATGTCGCCAAATTTGCCGTTCAAGCGCTCAAAGTGCCTGAGACTGAGCAAAAATCTTTTCCCGTTGTGGGCGCTCGTGCTTGGGGCGCTTATGAAATCATTCGGCTGTGCGAACGGTTGTCTGGTAAAGAAGCGAGAGTCTCCACGATGCCGATCGGCTTGCTGCGGGCCATTCGTCGATTTGCGCGATTCTTTCAATGGACTTGGAATATTGCCGATCGACTTGCCTTTACCGAAGTCGTGGCCACCGGAAAGTCCCTCGATGCCTCAATGGGGGATGTCTACAAAACCTTTGGGCTGGAGCAGTCAGAAATGACGACTCTGGAAGCCTACATGCAGGACTATTTTGGACGCATCCTCAAAAAGCTGAAGGAAGTGGAATACGCCCAGGAAAAAGCGAAAAATAAGAAAAAGAAAGTCGCCAAAGACGGGAGAACTTATCCAAAGTTTTAAGGTTTGAGCAATGAGTTTTTGAGTTGTCTCTAATTCAAAGCTCATTGTCCAGAACAGATTGCTGAATTGGAATGTTATATTCCGAAATACCCGATTAATTAGATACGGACTTTTTTTGTGCCCAAGGCTGGCATCATTTACAACGACGACAAACCCATCGCTTGTCAAGCTGCGGCTGCACTAAAAGACAAGCTAAATTTGCGCGGGTGGGAAGTTATTGTGGCCACCGGAAGTGGGGGAATTTTGGGCTATTCCAATCCTTCGAGTCCAGTCTGTCATACGCCGATCGACACCATTTCACCGCCAGGGTTTGATCCAGAAATGAGCTTCGCGATCGTGCTGGGCGGCGACGGAACCGTTCTCTCGGCATTTCGTCAAGTCGCACCAAGTGGCATTCCGCTATTGGCCGTCAACACAGGACACATGGGGTTTCTCACTGAGATTTTGCTTGATAAGATGTCAGAAGCGATCGAGGCGGTGCTCTCTGGCGACTACGAGATCGAGGAACGCACCATGCTCAAAGTGCAAATTCTCCGAGATGAGGTCTCACTTTGGGAAGCGCTTTGTTTGAACGAAGTCGTGCTGCATCGAGAACCGCTGACCAGTATGTGTCATTTTGAAGTGGCGATCGGGCGACATACCCCGGTTGACATTGCTGCCGATGGGCTGATTTTGGCGACTCCGACCGGATCGACTGCCTATTCGCTTTCGGCGGGTGGCCCAGTCGTAAAGCCGGGGGTTCCTGTACTGATTTTGGTGCCGATTTGCCCACACTCTCTGGCATCTCGCGCGCTGGTGTTTGCCAATAGCGAGCCTGTGACGATTTTTCCGGCGACTCCCAATCGGTTGGTGCTGACGGCGGACGGTAATGCGGGTTGTTATGTGTTGTCGGATGATTGTGTGCGGGTGGAGCGATCAGACTATCCGGCTCGATTTGTGCGTCTGCGTCCGCCAGAATTTTTTCATGCGCTGCGTGACAAGCTCGGCTGGGGGTTGCCACACGTTGCTAAACCGACTTGAGAAAAAATCGAGAAGGCTGTGCAGAACTTTGCCCACCATCAGGGCCAGGCGCGAAACTCAAAATTCAAATCGCTTCGAGACGTGCTAAAACAATGGGGAACCTCACTAAAGATACATTTCAGTATAGAAAATCCTCTGTCCCCCAGGCATTCTCTTATGAGTACCACTCTCGAACTCAACCCCTGCGTGCTGATCATCGAAACGGATGAAGCGCTGGCCCAAAGTGTCAGTCTAGATCTGCAAGAATCGGGCTATGACACGATCGTTGCCCACGATTCTCCCAGTGGTTTGCGTCATGCGACAGAACGGCACCCGGCTTTGATTGTGGTCGATCGACTGCTCAGTGGAGACTCAGGACTGACCTTTTGCAGTCATCTTCGCAATACGGGAGCGCGGATTCCGGTGCTGTTGATGATGGCAAAAGATAGCGTTGAAGATCGGGTAGCTTGCCTAGAAGCGGGAGCCGACGATTATTTTCTCAAGCCCTATCGCAGCGATGATTTTCTCAAGCTCGTCAAGCTTTATCTACAACCTGAAACCCCTGGCAATGAGCAGTTGAGATTTGGAGATCTGATTTTGGATCTTTCAACTCGTCAGGCTTTAAGAAATGGACGGGCGATCGACCTGACGATGAAGGAGTTTGAGTTACTCAAGTATCTGATGGAGCACCCCCGCGAAGTTCTGACTCGTGAGCAAATTTTGGAAAATGTTTGGGGATACGATTTTGTGGGCGAGTCCAATGTGATTGAGGTTTACATTCGCTATCTACGTCTAAAAATTGAAGACGAAGGCGAGAAGCGGCTGATTCAAACCGTGCGCGGGGTTGGCTATGTGTTGCGTGAAGCTTGAGGCGAGAGAATGGGAAAGCGGAATTTTGTTCAAACCAGCGTGATGGGACTTGGGTTAAGTGTAGTGCTGATGGGTTGCGCTCTCTCGACGGCGGACACTTCAACTCAGGCTTCCGATGTCCCGATTGTGCAGGCGGCGATGGCTCAAGACTTACCCATTACAGCGATCGCTGACGTTGCCGGAAAGAAGATTCAGCTAGAAGTCGCCAATACCCCTCAAGAGCAAGCGACTGGATTAATGGGTCGCACCAGCTTGAGAGACGATCGCGGCATGTTGTTTCCCTTTAATCCGCCTCGCCCGGTGCAATTTTGGATGAAAAATACGCTGATCAGTTTAGATATGATCTTTGTGCGTCAAGGGGTTGTCAAAGCGATCGCGGTTGATGTGCCTCCCTGCAAGTCTGACCCCTGTCCTGTGTATGGCTCAGGAGATGAAGTGGTTGATCAGGTCATTGAGGTGAGCGGCGGACGATCGAAAGCGCTGGGTTTAAAGGTGGGCGATCGGCTTCCCGTTCAGTTTCTCAAATCGGACTCCAAAAAGCCTTAAAAATCGTACCGCATTAGTCGTCTCGCTCCCTTCAAAAATTTCTGTCTCGTATAAATTTTTCGTGCAGATATTTTTTAATGGAGCGGAATGATGGATACTGAAATTTAGAGGATTTCGCACGTCATATTTGATACTTTGAGCAGCCGCCCTGAAGCCGAATCACTCTCAAGATAGAGGACTCACATCAGAGAAGGGTCTATTCTTGATCCCCAAGCAATCTATATCGGGGATCATCTCTGAGCCTTGATTGAGCGCGATCGTGACGAGGTGTGAGTGTGGGTCGATTTGCGTAAATAGTCCAGATCAAAGAGTGGCTACCTGTGGGTGTTCATTAAACGCAATGTTTGTCCACAATGGGACTCACTCAGGAGATGAGAGAAAAATGGCACCTGCAACTCACCTTAAATTTATTCGCTTTTTGCGAGAAGAATTGGCGATTTCTGACTCGTCGATCGCCTTTGCACTGCGCCACCGTGAGCAAAATAACGGCCCGTTGCCGATGATTCTCTGGCAATACGGACTGGTGACATTGGAGCAGCTCGATCGCATCTACGATTGGCTAGAATCAGCCGTTAGTTAGATAAATAATTTTCTAACTCAAGATTGAATAGCCTGAAAACTCATCTGGCTATCCCGTGAAAATCTTATTTTTGGATCAAAGTGGCAAATCCGGGGGCGCAGAACTCTGTCTGTTAGACATTGCCCAATCGCTTCAAACGCAGTGTCTCGTCGGTTTGCTTGAAGATGGCCCCTTTAAAGACTTGCTTCAAGAAAATCAGATCCCCGTCCAGGTGTTGGGTCGCGAGCCTATACAAGTTCGCAAAGACAGTGGTTGGCGCACAGGGTTGAGGAGTCTGGGGCAGATGATTCCCCTGATCGTAGAAGTCGCCCAGGTCAGCCGCCACTACGATCTGATTTACGCCAATACGCCAAAAGCGCTCGTAGTCGGAGCGTTGGTCAGCTTGATCACTCGGCGATCGCTGGTTTATCATCTACACGACATTCTCTCAACCGAACACTTTAGCCCGACAAATCTGCGGCTGGCGGTAACTCTGGCTAACCGATCAACGCTGGTCATCGCCAACTCTCAAGCCAGTCGATCAGCCTTTATCGCAGCAGGCGGCCGGTCAGAAATCACGCAAGTCGTCTACAACGGATTTCGGCCAGAGCAGTATCGAGGTGAAGATTCTTCTCTTCGCGCAGAGTTGGGATTAGAAAATCGCTTTGTCATCGGTCACTTTAGCCGTCTCTCTCCGTGGAAAGGGCAGCATGTTTTGCTAGAGGCGCTCACTCGGTGCCCCGATGTCACCGCCATTTTTGTGGGAGATGCCCTGTTTGGAGAGCAAGCTTATGTCAAACAGCTTCACCATCAGGTTGAGGAATGGGGACTAAACGATCGCGTCCGGTTTTTAGGATTTCAATCCAATGTGGTACCGCTGATGCAAGCCTGTGATCTGATCGCTCACACCTCAACAGCAGCCGAACCCTTTGGGCGAGTCATTGTCGAAGCGATGCTCTGTGGAAAACCGACGATCGCAGCCAAAGCAGGCGGCGCATTAGAATTAGTCACTCACGGAATCAACGGCTGGCTAGTCACCCCAGGAGACGCTGCCCAACTCGCAGACCTGATCCAGCAGATTCGGCAAGACTGGCAGGGAGCGATCGCCATTGCTGATCACGCCCAAATCCAGGCGGGCGATCGCTTTCACCTTGACCAGACCAACCTGCAAATTCATCAACTGCTGACACAAGTCTTACAAGAGGAGTGCCCTTTGACGCAGGTCGCTTGATCGAGAACAGTTCACAGCAGGCCTGATTGAAAGCCTCTAAATATCGTTCATACAGCCCCCAAATCGGCGAAGAACAACGCTCAAAATTCCGTCAAAAGGACTCAAGAGATAGGCAGATTGATAGAGGCGGTGGTCTTACAAACCCTCAAGCGAGTCTCACTTCCGGGAGAGGTATTTGATCACGAGTCGGGTCATCCTCATGAAGGTTGGCGCATATGAATATATGACACTCAAACAGACTTCGGTAGGTGTGTTTCTTCCAGCTTTAGCAGGAGGGGGTGCAGAAAAGGCAATGTTACATCTGGCACAGGGTTTGGCCGAGCGGGGAATCAAAACTGATCTGGTGCTGGCAGAGGCAGAAGGCGATTATTTGGAGCAGGTTTCGTCGGATGTCAGGTTAGTTGATCTCAAGTCCAAGTTTCCGATCGTACTCTCCAAAACCCTGGCACTCCAACGCTATTTGCAGCGAGAACAGCCAACCGTCTTGTTTTCAGCGTTGGATATTGTCAGTTCTTCTCTCTGGGCAAAGTGGGGATCAAGAGTGCCAACTCGCGTCGTGATGTGTGTCCAAACTTACTTGTCGGAACAGTTTAGACATGACGAATCCAGCACGCTTAAGAAACTCCGCCCTCAGATGGTGCGCTGGCTATATCCACGATCGGACGAGCTTGTGGCTGCCTCCAAGGGCACGGCTGCTGATCTGGCACAGATTATCGATTTACCGCTCGATCGAATTCGCGTCATTTATAATCCCGTCGTCACGCCAGACGTTTTAGAAAAAAGTCAAGCAGCCGTCGATCATCCCTGGTTTGCGCCTGGAGAACTGCCCGTGATTTTGGGTGTGGGTCGTCTGGTTAACCAAAAGGACTTTTCTAATCTGATCAATGCTTTTGCCCAAGTGCGAAGAGTGCGCCCGGCGCGGCTGATGATTCTAGGCGAAGGAGAGCAGCGCCAACTATTAGAAGATCTGGTTCTCAAACTGGGTTTAGAAAACGATGTAGCCATGCCGGGATTTGTGGACAACCCTTACGCCTACATGTCCAAAGCGGCTGTGTTTGCGCTGTCTTCTAAATATGAAGGATTTGGCAATGTGGTGGCTGAAGCGATCGCCACGGGTACGCCTGTCGTCTCGACCGATTGCCCCAGCGGCCCCGCCGAAATTTTGGACAACGGCAATTATGGAAAACTGGTGCCTGTCTGCGATTCGACCGCTCTGGCTAAGGCCATTTTAGAAACGCTGGATCATCCCATTGACCGAGGAATCTTGAGGCGACGATCGCTAGACTTTTCAACCGATTGTGTCGTCGATCAGTACATGGAAGTTTTAGAACGCATCACCCAAAACAACTGATGAGAATCCTGCATGTCCTCAACGATATTGAAAAGCTGGGTAACGGCATTATCAACGCAGCGATCGATCTGGCGTGTTTGCAGTCTCGATCGGGGCATGAGGTGGCGATCGCATCCGGTGGCGGTGAATATGAAACGTTGCTCACTCAGTTTGGCATTCAGCATTTTAGGTTTGACCAGCGCAGACGGCCGATTCCTTTGATGAAAGCGATCGGGCGGTTTGGAGAGATCATTCGCAGATTTGAGCCAGAAATCGTTCATACCCACATGATGACGGGCGTGGTCTTGGCCAGACTGCTCAAGGGAACTGCAAACTACTTGATCGTTTCTACGGTTCACAATGAATTTCAGCGCAGTGCAATTTTGATGGGGCTGGCTGATCGCGTGATTGCTATTAGTCAAGCCGTTGCGATTTCGATGCAAAAGCGAGGAATTTCACCTGACAAACTGCGCGTCGTCGCCAACGGAACGCTAGGCAGTCCTCGGATTCCTCCCCTTCCAACCATCGAACCTGTAGCCTTGCAGCATCCTGCGATCGTCACTGTAGCCGGAATGTTTCGTCGTAAGGGCATTACGAATCTGATTCAGGCGTTTGGTCAACTGGCAAACCGCTTTCCAACCGCTCATTTATATCTAGTCGGAGACGGGCCAGATCGACCTGAATTTGAACAACTCGCCCGTCAAGCCCCCTTTGGCGATCGCATCCACTTTGAAGGCTTTCAACCAGAACCTCAGCGTTATCTATTGGCGACCGACATTTTTGTGCTGGCTTCGCACCGAGAGCCGTTTGGTTTAGTTCTGTCTGAAGCGCGGGAGGCCGGATGCGCGATCGTCGCCAGCGATGTAGACGGCATTCCTGAAGTGCTGGAACAGGGACGCAGAGGGCTTTTGGTGCCGCCAAGAGACGAGATGGCTTTGGCCAACGCACTGTCTCAACTGTTGTCAAACCCAGAAAGCCTACGAAATTGGCAATATCAGTCTCAGCAAAATCTAGAGTGGCTAACCGTCGATCGCGTGCATCGAGAAACGCTAAAAATTTACCAGGGGGCGATCGCTCCCGTTGGGCTATCTGTTCTCAAAGGAGAAGCGCGATGATCAAAAAAACGGCACTCTGGCTGACAGTGACGATCGGATGGGTCAGTCTAGCGACTCCAACACTTGCTCAAACCGCTCCCACAGCTCAACCTGCCGCGCCCGTTATGGCAGACGAAGGTTATTTATTAGGAGCGGGCGATCGTCTCAAGCTCGACATTTTTAGCGTTCCAGAGTATAGCGGCGAATATCAAGTGCTGGCAGATGGCACCTTAAATCTTCCTTTAGCTGGGAGTGTAGCAGTCCGAGGATTGACGCTCAAACAGGCTTCTGGTGCGATTTCTAGACAATATCAAGAATGGCTGGCCCGTCCGGTGATTACCGTCAGTTTGCTGGCTTCGCGGCCGATTCAAGTCTCTGTCGCGGGAGAAGTGCCTCGTCCCGGTTCTTACACCACAACGCTCACTGAATCGGGCATTCCCACGCTGACCAAAATGGTGCAACTGGCAGGCGGAGTCAACCAATCAGCCGATCTGCAACGAGTCCAAATCATTCGTCGCAAACCCGGACAAAATGCGGGCACCCAGACCTTGAATGTGGATTTGCGGCAACTGCTGCGATCGGGCGACATTAGTCAAGATTTACCGTTACGAGATGGCGATCGCATTCTCATTCCCGCAGCGACGGCGATCAATGTAGACGAAGCGAACCTGATTGCCAACTCCAGCATTTCGGTCAGCAATGATCAGCCGCTCAGTATTATCGTCGCAGGCGAGGTCAACCGTCCCGGCCCACACAGCATTCGGGGAGAAGTCACCCCTCAAACTGGAGCAGGCGGCCCAACGACAACCGTGAGCCAAAAGATTCAGGTGCCCACCGTGACCAGAGCGCTACAACTGGCAGGAGGCATTACGGGAGCCGCCAACATTCGTGATATTGAGGTGCGCCGAAGAACGAATTCTGGAGGCGAACAGGTCGTGAGAGTCAATCTGTTTCAACTGATTCAGGCCGGGGATGCGCGACAGGATATTCCTTTACAAAATGGCGATCGCGTCATCGTTCCCACAGCGACCGCGTTGACTCCCCAGGATGCCGCCACGATCGCCAGAGCCAGTTTTTCGCCCGACTCGATCAATGTGACGATCGCGGGAGAAGTGATCAAGCCTGGAACGCTCCAGTTGCCCACCAACACAACTTTGAATCAGGCACTTCTGGCCGCTGGGGGCTTTAATCCTCGTGCCAAGAAGCGATCGGTCGAATTTCTCCGCCTCAACCCCAATGGAACCGTCGAACGCCGCTCGATCGCTCTGGACTTTAATCAAGGCATTAACGACCAGACCAATCCACCATTGCGAAATAACGATACGATCGTCGTCGGCAAATCAGGTCTCGCTGGGGTTGGGGACGCTTTGGGCACCGTCTTTTCTCCGCTCACAGGCATTTTGGGTATCTTTAATTTCTTCCGTTAATTCGTAAAACTCAACCTACAAAAGTCGCTAGTGCAGGTGGTTTCGTCGCTCAGAAGCGGAACCTCTGCGCTAGGATCTTGTTATGCAGATTGTCTCAATAGAAAGCCAGGGAATTCAGAATTTGGACTTTAGACAGACGTGAATTCGATGAGAGTTTTTTCGCTTCGTTGTTCACCGCTTCTGCCCCCCAACCCCCCAATTTTGGGGGACTTTCAGAGAGGAACTCTGGTTCAAAGTCCCTCACTCGTGGGGGATTTAGGGGGCGTTCCCGGATCTAAAAGCGAAGCGTTCATCGAACTGACGTTAAACAGAGACAGATTTCAGTCTTTAGTCCAATGTCTAACGTCTAACGCCCAGCATCTTTCTACTTACTTTTCTAGACTGATTATTCTCTCTTATCTATTTGATTTGCCAAACCTATTAAATCAGTCTTTACTTCCAGCCAACCCTGTGAAGTTGGGACTACACTGTGTAGACGGACAAGCCTACTCGTTTGTAGGTTCAGAATGAGAAATCGGAATTGGCTCAGAGACGCAGAAAACTCATGAATCACGACCCTTCTATCCATCCTTCTAAACGACTTGACTATCCTTTTGGTGTGGGGGCATTCTGGCATTTTCGCGTCGGTTTCAACTCAGTCAAGCCGACTACTTCACTGGGGAGCGTGCGCGTTGACCCCTTGAGAAACTGCAAAACAGCCGCTCTGTAGATGATCGAATGGTATAGGGGGTGAAGTAGATGAGCGAGTTAGACCGTTGTTATCGAATTTTGGGACTTGAGCCTGGCGCTTCGACCGAAGAGGTGAATCAGGCGTACAAAGACTTGGTGTTTATTTGGCATCCCGATCGTTTGCCAAAAGATAATTCTCGCCTGCTGCAAAAAGCGGAAGAAAAGCTAAAGGAAATCAATCACGCAAGGGATACGTTGAGATCTCAGGGGCGCGATCGCAAACCTCAACCCCAGCCCGCTCAGTCTCGTCCTCCAGCTTCCAGCTATTATCAGTCTTACTATTACCGTCCGCCTCAAGCGTCACAAACGCATCAAAACGCGCAACATTCGACCAACGGGCATTCCACTCAGTCTAAAACTCACACCAACGGACATTCTGCCTCAAGCCATTCTCAAAACCATTCGCAAAACCATTCCCAGAGCCACGCTCAGAATGGTCACACCAAACACGAGCAAAAACCTCACCAATCAACGGAGCAGAGTTACTACACCCAGTCTCACTATCGAGCGGAATATCATCGCCCCCAGACACCGCCCCCACCATCCCCTGCGCCTCACCCGCCTCAGTCTTACTATTCTCAGCAGTATTATCGCCAGTCTCAGACACCGCCCCGGCCCAGTACGCCCGACTTGAGCGGCTCTGATTTACATGGGGCAAACCTGCAAGAAAAAGATCTGTCAGGTCGCAATCTCAGCCACGCCAACTTGAGCAACGCCAACCTGAGTGATGCCTTTTTACACAAGGTCAATTTAGAAGGTGCCAATTTGTTTAAGGCCAACCTGTTTCGGGCAAATCTGTTGGGGGCCAATTTGAGCAAAGCAGATCTACGAGAAACGAATTTAATTGGCGCGGATTTTAGTGGAGCCGACTTACGGGGAGCCGATTTGCGTGGGGCAAAGATTGGGTTTGACGATCGCATTATGGTCAAACTCACGGGAGCCTTTCTCACCGGAGCCATCATGCCCAACGGCAAGGTTCACGAGTGAATTTTGACACCAAACTCCATACCAAACTCTACGGAATTGCGCTCAAAGATCTGTAGGTGTTAGAGATAAACATCAGGGGAATCCTGAGACTAGTCTTTTAACGTGAATTCGATGAAGTTTTCTCGCTTCGTGATTCAGCACTTCTGCCCCCCAACCCCCCCAATTTTGGGGGACTTTGAGACAATATTTCTCGTTCAAAGTCCCTCACTTGTGGGGGATTTAGGGGGCTGAAGCCGATTGAAACGAAGCGAGTCACTCTCATCGAACCGACGTTCTTTTAACATCTGACCTATGCCGCGTCTGAACGATCGAGCCTTTACCCTTTTGCAAGTCGAAATTCAGAACTCTTTTAGCGATTCGGCTCTACAAGTCCAGCGAGAATTAACCCTGAGACGGCTCGAAAGATTTCGGACGCAGGAAGGATCGCCGCTCAGTTATGACGAAATTCGAGGGGCGATCGTAGACCTTTTACCCGATTTCCCCGAAAAAGTTCTGAAAGCGGCCGCCAAAGCCAATGGTTCACCTAGAACTACAAAACCGTCAGCAAAACCTTCGTCAAAGTCCTCCTCAATTCCGTGGGGTGCGATTAAGCTGTCGTCAGTTGCCCTGCTGCTGATAGCTGGCGGACTTTATGTGGTCAATCTCCCGATCCCGGCGCTGCGGTGGTCTGTGGCGCGATCGATGCCCATTCTCTTAATTCCCAGCTTTATGAGTATGGACAGCCACTATCGAGGCGCGATCGATGCCGTTGAGCAGGCTGACCAATTGATCAATCAAGCGACCGCCCCCGAAGATTTTGAGTTGGGCGGCACCAAAGTAAAGGAAGCACAACAGCATTTGGAGGCGTTGCCCGTCTGGTTTGTCGGCTATTATCCGCGTCAGTATTGCAGTTTTGTGCAGTGCCGTTGGCGATTTACGCTGGATGAGTTTCGGTCTGCCAGAGAGAATGTGGCTCGCATGGAGGCGAAGTTGTTTCAAGAAGGCAACGCCCGTACGCAACTCGAAGAAAAAGAGCAGGCCCTTGACGAAGCGAAACAGGCTTACAGTCAGGCAAAAGATAATAGTGGTCGTCAGAAAGCGATCGCTCAATGGCAGACGGCGATCGATGCGCTCAAAAAAATTCCTGAGCAAACTTTGGCAGGTCGGATGTCACAGAAAACGATTGAGGCGGCCGATCGTGATTTTCAGCAGGTCGTTGGATTCGCCGCAGACAACACGCGCACAGGCAACTGGATGCAAGCCGCAAAAGAATTCGCTCAGGCCGCCAGTCAAGGGAAATCACCCAAAAATTTGACCGAGTTGCAGGAAACGAAAGGATTGTGGGAAGAAGCCATCGATCGCCTCGAAAAAATCACCGTAGACGATCCCGATTTTAGAGAAGCCCAAAAGCAACTGGTTGCCTACAAACAATCTCTCAGCGCGGTTGAAATTCAGATGCAGGCAGAGAGAGAGTCTGTACAGGCGTTTCAAGAAGCCCAGCGGCTGAGGCAGACTTTACTTGCGATTACGATGAACGATCCAAATGGACTCGATCGCGGTCGTGCGGCCCGTTCTCTCCAAGAAATCGTTGACGAACTTCAAAAGGTAAAGCAGGGAACTACCGTCTATGCCGAGGCTCAAAACTTGATGAAAGCCGCCGAAAAGCGCCTCAAATAAATTAACGTCAGTTCGATGAACGCTTCGCTTTTAGATCCAGGAACGCCCCCTAAATCCCCCACGAGTGAGGGACTTTGAACCAGAACTCCTCTCTTAAAGTCCCCCAAAATTGGGGGGTTGGGGGGCAGAAGCCGTGAACAACGAAGCGAAAAAACTCTCATCGAATTCACGTTAAATTAGTGATGGCTGTGTGACCCGTAAGCACCTGTTTCTGGCTGAAAGGGGGCGATTTCCTCAATGACTTGCAGCCTGCGATGATGAAGTAGATCCTGTAAAACCGAGTCTGGAGAAAGTCGCAAATAGGCTTCGGTAATCTCGATCGCCACATGTCGATTGCCCAAATGATAAGCCGCTTGTAGCAGATCGATCGGATTGCTTGCCGTTACCGTGATCACTGGTTCAGGTTTGGCACAAATTTCAGCGATCTCACCGGACTCAGATTGCAGGCGATCGCCATTTCTCAACGTCGTGCCTCTGGGCAAATTGAGATACACTGCTTGACCTGCGTCAGTTTGAAATAGGTGGCGCGATCGCGATCGTTCTTCAGCCATTAGAGAAAGTCGGTGTTGCACTGCGCCATGATGATGAATTCGCTGAGTAAAGATGAGGGTTGCGCCGCTCGTAGAAGGGATCATGAGAAAAGTCTACTGTTAAGAATAATTTTTTGAAGGGTGAATTGCGGCTGAGGAATCATTCTAAGCTAATGTAAATCCAGCCAAGTTAGAACGGCATATTTTTAATGTTTACTCTAGACTTTGTTTCAGTGATTGCTGCATTGAATATTCAAGAGGGGCTGCAAGAATCATTAACCTGGATTCAAAGTTTGGGCGCTGTAGGTGCAGTTGTATTCATCGGGCTATACATTCTAGCAACTGTTCTATTCATTCCCGGAACGATTCTCACTTTAGGCGCAGGCGTTGTCTTTGGTGTTGTATTTGGATCAATTTATGTATTCATTGGGGCCACTCTAGGAGGAACGGCGGCGTTTTTGATCGGACGATATCTAGCGCGGGGCTGGGTTTCTCACAAGATTGCAGACAATTCTAAATTTAAAGCGATCGATCAATCCGTGGCGCAATCCGGCTTCAAAATTGTGTTGCTGACTCGCTTATCTCCGATCTTTCCATTTGTTTTGCTCAACTATGCGTTAGGGGTGACACAGGTTTCACTTAAGGATTTTGTGTTGGGGTCGATCGGCATGATTCCCGCGACCGTTTTATATGTTTACATCGGGTCTTTAGCTGCAAATTTAGCCACCCTGGGCACCCCCAATCAGACGGCTCAAACGGCACAATGGATCTTTAGAATTGTCGGGTTGATTGCCACGATCGCCGTGACAGTTTACATTACCCGAATCGCCCAAAAAGCCCTCAACGACAGTGTTTCATCAGGAGAATCCGATGGTTAATCCAGTGACAATCGCCCCAATGGATGTGCATAATCAGCTTTTGATTTCGCAGGTTCACCCCAATGATTGGATCAATCCTGAACCCGTCGATCGCTACGATCTGGTTGTCATCGGTGCGGGAACTGCCGGATTAGTCGTCGCTGCTGGAGCCGCCGGATTAGGATTAGGGCTGAAGGTGGCGATCGTTGAAAAGCATTTGATGGGCGGTGATTGTTTGAATGTGGGCTGTGTGCCGTCCAAAACGATGATTCGCTCCTCTAGAATTGCCGCTGAGATGCGAAATTCTCACCCGTTTGGCATTCATTCATCAGATGTTGAGGTTGATTTTGCGGCTGTGATGGAGCGGGTTAGACGGATTCGAGCCGGAATTAGTGATGTTGATTCTGCCCAACGATTTCAAAAATTGGGGGTCGATGTGTTTTTGGGTGAGGCGCGGTTTGTGGATGGTCAAACGATCGCCGTTGCAGACAAATTGCTTCGCTTTAAAAAGGCAGTGATTGCAACCGGGGCAAGAGCGTCCCAACCAGACATTCCGGGGCTTACAGAGGTGGGATACTTGACCAATGAAACAGTTTTTTCGCTCACAGAGCGGCCTCGACGGTTGGGAATTATTGGCGGCGGTGCGATCGGCTGTGAGTTTGCCCAAACATTCCAACGACTCGGCTGTGAAGTGGTTTTGTTACATAAGAATGATCACATTCTCGATCGCGAAGATAATGACGCAGCGGAGATCATTCAACGAACATTCATTAAAGAAGGCGTAAAGCTGTTTTTACAATGCACCGTGGAACGAGTTGAGAAAACCTCCGAAGGCAAAGTGATTCACTTTAGGAACGCGAGTGGAAATGATATCGTCACCGTCGATGAAATTCTAATTGGAGTCGGGCGATCGCCCAATGTCGAAAAATTAAATCTGGAAGCGATCGGCGTTGAGTACGACAAACGAGGCGTGAAAGTCAACGATTATCTACAGACGACGAATCCCAAAATCTACGCTGCGGGAGACATCTGCATGAATTGGAAGTTTACTCACGCCGCCGACGCAGCCGCCCGAATTGTAATCAAAAACACGCTCTTTTCACCCTTTGGTTTGGGGCGTTCTAAATTAAGTAGTCTGGTCATGCCTTGGGCAACTTACACCGATCCAGAAGTCGCGCATGTAGGACTGTATGAGCACGAGATCCGCGCTAAAGGATTAGAGTTTGACACGATTAAAATTCCGTTTGAGAAGGTCGATCGCGCGATCGCAGACGGCGAAACCGATGGCTTTGTCAAAATTCTGCACAAAAAAGGCTCCGATCAAATTTTGGGAGCTACGATCGTGGCTCGTCATGCGGGTGATTTGATCAGTGAGGTGACGCTGGCGATCGTCGGTAAGCGCGGTTTAAATACTTTGTCTGGCGTGATTCACCCTTATCCTACGCAGGCAGAAGCGATCAAAAAAGCAGCCGATGCCTACCGTCGTACTTTGTTAACGCCCAACTCAAAGCGCATTTTGGGATTTCTCACCAAACTGTCCTAAATTTAAGGATTGCAAAAGGGACATTGGGCAGGGTCAGCTGATCGCACCCCTTGAGGAAACAGAATTTCTTCTTGAAAACCACATTTCTGACAACGATAAAGATGAGACAGCGTTTGATTTGTAGGCGATCCGCACCAGTCACAGAGTAATCCTGATTTGTGTTCTATTAATTCAAACCCAGGAGTCAAACAGCGTGTGCACGCATGATTAATCTTCTGTAATAAATCTTGTGTAGCTTGTGTGATCACTTTCATTCGAGTTGGATTGTACATCGCTCTCATATCCGTTTCAAGATGAATTGTGTTCGTGGTTAACGTTGAGAATTTAGCGATCGCTTCCTCTAACTTCTCCAGCGTTGTAATTCCCTTGCTCATTTGAGTCGAATTAGCATTCACTTTAGCAATCAGTCCATGTTCAGGAAAGCCAATTTTGAGTGCAAATTCTTTGGCTTCGTCAAAACAGGTCACCGATCGTTGACTAAAATTTGTCTCCATCGAAATCGCTTCCCCCACAATTTCTAAATCATTGGCGCGATCAATCAGCATCACCAATTCTCGATCGCAGGGCAAAATCGGCACCGCAGGATGAGGCGCAAAACTGCCTTCGCTGGCGATCGCTAAGTCTACTCCTGTCAAATCCATTGCCGTGATCGCTTTTTGTCTAGCCGCTTCTCGCTGATCGCCCACCCGTTTCACCTCACGAGTAAACGTCCCAAACACGTCGGTATCAAACGTTTGCGGCACGACGATGTGTATCCCCAACCCCGGTTCTAGAATGGGAGCGATCGCCCATTCCTTGTGATGCATCGTCGCCAAAACTGCCATCCGCCCTGCAAACATCATCCACACCTGACGAAAATTTCCTGCTCCCATTCTCCCAAATTCACAACTCTCAACAGAAACTTTTCCACAAACCATACTCGTTATGACTATGATCTAGATCAGTTTCCTCCCTCCTCCCTCCTCCTTCCTCCCTCCTCCCTTCTTCCCCCTCTCACTCCTCACCCCCCACTTCCCCCAATGGCTCACCTCACCCAACGCCGACCCGAAAATGTAGACGGTGATTTTTACGTCGATCGCACCTGCATCGATTGTGATACTTGCCGCTGGATGGCTCCCGAAATTTTTAGCCGCGAGTCGAGCATGTCTGCCGTTCATCATCAGCCCCAAAACGAGACCGAACGGCTTCGCGCAATGCAGGCGTTATTGTCCTGTCCGACGGCTTCGATCGGTACCGTTGAAAAACCCAAAGATATCAAATTCGCCCAGCAAAGTTTTCCGATTTTGATTGCTGAAAATGTTTTTCACTGCGGCTATCATGCTGAGAATTCTTTTGGGGCTGCGAGTTATTTGATCCAGCGACCTGAAGGAAATATTTTGGTCGATTCACCGCGTTTTTCTCCCCCATTGGTAAAGCAAATTGAGGAAATGGGCGGTATTCGTTATCTGTATTTGACCCATCGAGATGATGTGGCTGATCACCAAAAGTTTCACGATCATTTTGGGTGCGATCGTCTTCTCCACGCTGATGAAATTAATCGCAGTACTGAAAGCGTAGAAATCAAACTGACCGGATCTGATCCCTTTCAATTAGATTCAGAACTGTTGATTATTCCCGTTCCAGGACATACGAAGGGCCACACTGTTTTACTGTATCAAAATCAATTTTTGTTTACCGGAGATCATCTTGCCTGGTCTGATCGATTAAAGCAATTGATTGGCTTTCGAGAAGCCTGTTGGTACTCTTGGGATGAGTTGAAGCGATCGATGCAAGCTCTCTCTCATTACTCGTTTGAATGGGTGCTTCCTGGTCACGGACGACGATATCAGGCTGACGCAAAAACAATGCACCAGGAAATGCAAAAATGTCTTGCCTGGATGGGGTTAAATGTTGACAGTGGGGAATGGGATTAAAGAAGGGATGAGGGATGAAGGATGAGGGATGAACTGCAAGACAATCGAATTATTCAAACACTTGAACAAGACTTGCCAACCTTGTTTGAGAAAGACATTCGGTACGACATTTACACTCAAGATATTTTCTTCAAAGATCCGGTAAATATCTTTAAGGGAAAGTTTAATTACCGAATCATTTTCTGGACGCTGCGATTTCACGGTCGGCTGTTTTTTACACAGCTTTTCTTTGACCTGCACAAAGTTTCTCAAATTGATGAATTGACGATTTGGCAGAGTGGACGGTGCGCGGAACGTTGAGAGTTCCCTGGAAAGGACACGTCTTTTTTAACGGCACTTCAACCTACAGACTCACGCCAGAAGGGTTGATTTACAGTCACCTGGATCAATGGGATCGATCGCCACAAGCCATTCTCAAACAGTTTTTTCAGAAAGCTGAAGATTCAAGAATCTGAGGTAATTTGATCTTTTGAATTTGCCAATCTAAGTTGATGATTGTGGCTGTCAAACATCAGACAAAGCCCAAAATTCACTAACACCAAACTTAAGGTGCCAATCCAAAACCAGCCGTCACCGTTGATTTTATAAATCAGCGCCTCACCAAACACACTCAAACCAGCGCCGATCGCCAACAATCCACTCACCCCTTTCACCAACCACAAAACTTTTTCTCGCTGCATTTCTAAATCCTCTGATCGCGTAGCGAATTCTACCATTCAGGGCAGACTTCCTTTCGATAAAAGTCCGAGTATATTGGGCGTGAGGTTTTGGAGCAGCACATGTTTATCTCTCTGATTGCAGACTACGGGACGGGCGATCCGGCTTTTTCTGAAGTGACTCAGCGCCTGTTGATGGGCATTCCCAACGCACAAATTCAGCTTCTCTCAGTGCCGCCGTTTAGCACTTTGGCTACCGGATTTTGGATCGCGCAGTTGGGGTTGAATCCAGGGCCCGCCGATCGCTTGATCTACCACAATTGTGCGCCTCGCAAAGATGACCTGGAAGCTCGCCAAAACAACGAAGGAGAAGGCTTGACTTATGCGTTGCTGCCCAATGGGGTGAAGGTGGTCGGCGTGAATGCGGGCTATACGCTTTCGTTTATCAAGCCCTACGCCAAACAGTTGCAGATGATTAATGTGTCGCGGGGCGGTTCGCAGTTTCGATCGCGAGATGTCTTTCCCCCGGCGGCGGCGGCGATCGCAAACAATGATTTCAGCTTATTGGGCGAGTTGTTGAATTTGGATCAGATTGCAGATGCACCGAGCGATCGGGTCGCCTGGATTGATGGCTATGGCAATATCAAAACGACGATTCCCTCTCACACGGTCAAGCTTGCACCAGAGGCAAAAGTGGTGATTCGGATTGGGGATGTGGTCAGCGATGCCATTTATTCAGACGGGAGTTTTCGAGTTCCTGAAGGGACGCTGGCTTTTTCTCCGGGCAGTTCTGGCTGGAATGTTGACGGTCAAGAGATTCGCTGGATGGAGTTGTTTTTGCGCGGCGGCAACGCCTGGGAGCGATTTGGCAAACCTCGGATCAATCAACCCGTGACGCAATTAGGGTAAGCAAAATGGGCGTTGCTGATTGGAGGGATGAATCTGTGGGAAGTGTCCATCTTTTCGCCCCCTAAATCCCCCAAAATTGGGGGACTTTGAACCTTGGGGTTCCCGCCGCTTTGGGGCAATTCATCCCCTGATTCAGCAACGCCTTTTCGTAGGTTGGTGTTGAGCAACGCGAAACCCAACAGCAGCCTTTCTACCGTTGCTAACGTTGGGTTTCACCAGGTTCAACCCAACCTACCTGAAAAGATTTGTCAGTCCATCAGGACTTGCATCTCTAATCTTCTATCAGTTGCTTTAATTCATCAATGCTTGAGGAAAACTTCAATTCACCATTCTGCTCTTCGACTATGCTCGTCTGGTAGTTTTGGTATAATTCTCCCCGTCGCTCTTCCCTCAGGTATTGAGCTAAGAGAGTTTGAATCTCTTGTTTTTCTTCAAATGAGAGGACTTTGATTGCTTCCACCACGTCGCTAAAGCTCATGATTCGCCAGATATCCTTTAGTCTCTATGCCATTAATCTAACATGTCAAAAAAGGTACGATCGTCACCAAGCGATCGACCTCAATTTCTCAAAAACTCAAAACCAGCGTTCCACTAACAACTACAGCTTGAATATTGGAATATTGATAGATGAATTTGCGATCGTATCTCCACTAATAATTGAAGCTGTATCTAATTGAAGCTGTATCGTCGAACGTTTCAAATTTGTCTTCTGGTATAGACAAACCATCCTCTAAGGCAGCAATATAACCTACGATCGCTTCTCTAATATTGAATAGCGCTTCTTCTTTTTCCCTGACTGATACATCCTTTCAAGCTTGGACATTCTACAATCCAAATTCCATCTTCGTCTCTGTACAAAATTACTTGTCTCACATTTTGATTCAAATTAATTGATTAACCCGCATCTATGTTCATAAATAAATTACATCCCAATTGTGCCCTCATTAATTACTGGTAGAACAATCCTTCTAGCATCGGTTCGACTAGATTTCTTAGACAAAGCGGTGAATAAACTCGCAGATTAGATCGACTCGACCTTTGCGTAAGACTGCGGAATCGAGACGTTCAGTAGTATTGCAGGTCATCAAGACGACTAACTTCTGTTCTAGTTCGGAATGCAGATTGGAGCCGACGCTAATCACACTCTGATATAACGTGCCATCTAATAAACTCAGAATGTGTTCGGTTTTGCTGCTGCTTTGGGCGATTTCGGTAGAACGATCGTGCGCCAGATTATCCGCTTCATTGATAATCAGACAAATCCGTTCGAGATAAGACGGGGGCACAAAATTTTCAACCGCATCGTGATCCAGAATGAAAATTACATATCCTAGTGGAACGAGAACTTCTTTGGCGATCGCCTGCGTCCACGCAGTTTTTCCCGTCCCCGGATCGCCATGCACCACGACGGCCAACCGTCCCTGCTCAATCACCGCCTGCTGAACGGCATCCGTAAAGCTCTGCACTTCTGCCGGAAAGCTGCGAATTGGATATTGAGCATGAATTTTTCCGACACGGCTTTGATACCCACTCAACATGACAGCTAATCCGTAGGTGGCTTTGCTGATTAGAGGGGTTAAATCCTTAGCCATTAGCGTGTAGAAGCGACGACCCCGATCGAGATAGTCAATCTGCAACCAAACTTCATGTGCTGCCCAGTAAGAATAGGCACTGGTAATCACATCTAGCCGCTCCCAACTGACAAACCGATCGGGCGGAAGATAAAAGTAGCGATCGAGATAATATTGCGTCACCAGATCGGGACGACCCAGAAATTCGAGAATTTGGCGAATGGTGGTTTCTTGAAGACGATTGAGAACGAAGTCGATCGGAATGCTGTTACGACTGACAATCTGACGCACGGGCATTTCGACGGTTAGCGCATCGGCATAGCGGTAATCAGGCGCAGGCGGATCGGGCGTGATGTAGTTCCAAAATTCGTCCAGATCGTAGCGATTGTTTTGAGAAAATAAGCTCGTCAGATTGGCCCACCATGCGTAATTGGTGCGTCCCAGCGTATCGGCGGCGTTGCTGACAATTCCCATGATCCGACGATTCAATTCTGACGTGTCGTTGGCGAGTAGCTGCGTGATGTGGCTCCAGTCAAACTCGCGATACAGCGGCCGCCAACCCGACGCAAGTAGCCCTTGCCCTTTGAGCTTGTTTTGGTCAGAGTTGCCAAAGTTGAAAAAGTCGGGTTGAGTCATGAGAAGTCGGGATGAGGGAGGAGGGAGGAGGGATGAAAGTATTGATGAGTCACTTCATCCGGTTCCAGTCATGCACAATACCAGTCATGCACAATACATTAGCGTAAATTTGATGAATGCCTTCGCTGTGGTTGCAGATTCAGGGTGCCTCCTAAATTCCCTATCAATAAAGGACTTTGAACCGCAATTCTTCTCTGAAAGTCTCCCAGAATGGGAAGTTGGGGGGCAGAAGCGCCAAGCAACGTCGCGAAAAATTTCATCGAATCGACGTTACATTACACATACTACAACTATACTACATCTACTAGTAGCCTCGCAAGCGTCTGAGGAGAAATTCAAATCGGCTGCGGGCGAGGGGGAGATGTTCGACAACGGAGGGGCTGAGATCATCGACGAGACTCTCTACCACCTCAGTGGGAAGCTCTTTGCCATAGCCTAACAAACCCACCGTATTGCGGAGGCGATCGGACAGCGACAAGGCGATCGCTTGATAAAATCGGGAAGCAAACCCGTCATCGTCAATTAATTTTTTGATCAATCGCTGACGCGGCACCGATAAGACCAGCGTTTCCTCAGTCGCGGTGACCGTGGCCGACGGCGGCCGAGTATCGACAAACGAGATTTCGCCAACCACTTCGCCACTGGTGAGATGGGCGATTTTTTTACCCGCAAGGGCTTCGATCGACACCGTGAGCGATCCGGTTAAAACAATATACACCGCGTCTACTGACTTCCCTTCTTGAATCAGGACGGTTCCCGCTGCTAATTCTTCTCGACGGCCGACATAAAGCAGCCAATCTACATCAGCATCCGTTAACACCCCTAAAATAAACAAAATCTTTTTCATAGCGCTGCAAAATGGGGTGAAAAATGCTCAAACTGGCAAAGATCAAAGCATCTGTTTCATTGTAGAAACGGGCGATCGTTTTGTGGAATAACGGATGATCTCTTCAAGCTACTTACAGAGTCCGCCACTCAAAGTCAACGTTTACCGACATACTATTTTCATGAGTTTTGAAGGACGAGAGGCCATGGAGAAGCAACACTCTGTAAAACGAATTTTTGCACAAAAACGAAATACTTGGAGAATTGGATTTTTGGCGGCGTTGTTTGCGATCGCGTTTACGCTCTCTAATTGCAGCAATGCGTCTAATCAAAACAGTTTGACGACCGCTAAAACTGGCTCCCCAATTCAAGCTGGCGTGTTGGTCTATGGTTCGGTGGGTCAGCCTGTCAATTTAGAATCAGGCAACATCACGGACGGCAATTCGGTGGTTGTGCAAAATCAAATTTATAACCGTCTGATCGGGTTCAAACCCGGAAGTACTGATCTGGAGCCAAGTCTAGCCACCTCCTGGACAGTTTCAGCGGATGGCAAAACCTGGACATTCAAGCTGAGATCGGGCGTTAAGTTTCATGATGGCACTGAGTTTGATGCAAGTGCGGTTAAATTTAACGTCGATCGCTGGTGGGACAAAAACGATCCATTTGGCTATCGCAATGCAGGCAAAACCTATGAGATTTGGGATCAAACCTTTGGTGGCTCAAAAGGCGAGTCGGCATCTTTGTTGCAATCTATTACGGTGCCCGACAAATCCACGATTCAGTTTGGGTTAAAGCAACCGTTTGCGGCCTTTCCGAGCGCGATCGCCTCTGGGTTTTTTGGCATTGCTAGTCCAACTGCAATCAAGAAAGTGGCTGCAAATTATGGAACGCCTGCGGGTGGAGCAGTGGGCACCGGAGCCTTTGTGTTTAAGGAATGGCGATCGGGCGATCGCATTGTTCTCGAAAAAAATCCCAATTACTGGAAGCCAGATCTGCCCAAAAGCAATCAATTGGTAATGCGATTTGTCACCGATCCGGCCGCACGATTGGCCCAGCTACGCGCCGGACAGCTTGATTTCACCGTCGATCTGGCACCCGATCAAAAGGCAGAAGTCGATCGCGATTCCAACATCACCGCCACGTCGCGCCCTTCGTTTAATGTGGGATATTTGGCGTTAAATCCTAGCCATAAACCTTTGTCTGATGTGCGAGTTCGGCAGGCGATCGCTCATGCGATTAACCAACAGGCGATCGTCAAAGCGTTTTGGGGCGACCTTGCCGAAAATAGTCCCAATTTTATTCCCTCCACACTGTCCTGGGCACAGGCACCTGATCTCAAACCTTACGAGTTTAGTCCCCAAAAAGCGAAGGAATTGTTGACTCAGGCGGGCTTTCCCAACGGTTTTGACTTAGAGCTTTGGTATATGCCCGTTTCGCGTCCCTACTTTCCGACTCCCAAGCCGATCGCCGAAGCTTTTTCCGCAGATCTCAGCGCTGTGGGCATTCGCGTCTCGCTCAAGACCAAAGATTGGGCTGCTTACCTTGCCGATCGCCTCAAGCCACCAGGATTTCAATCCTTTATGCTGGGCTGGACGGGCGACTACGGCGACCCAGACACCTTCTACTATCCGCTGTTTGGCGCAGGCAGCACAAAAGATCTGGGCAACTGGAAAAACGATCGCCTTCAACAACTGCTCGATCAAGGAAGAGCGCTATCTGACCAGGCTGGACGCTCCAAAATCTACGCCGAAGTCGATCGCATTCTGCATCGAGAAGTTTTGAGGTTACCGATCGTCCATTCAAAACCTTTATTAGTTCAGCGCAAAACGATCACAGGTTGGGTTCCCAGTCCGCTTGGCACTGAGCCATTTGAAGGGATTGAGAAGCGATCGTAAGCTCTAGCTCTGGTATTCTACAAAGTTCGCTTTCACGTTTCTGAGTAAGCTGATTGGAATACTCGATCGCTGGAAAAATTGTTTTTATACCAAGTTGAAAATAAGCTGCAACCAATCAATCAGTCAAACTTAGTCAAAGTCCCCTAGAATTGGGGGATTTGGGTGGCGAGGATCTGTAGCAAGTAACCGTTGATTTGGTATTAGATGTCGATCATAAAGCCAAATTGTGAAGCTTCCAAGTGAGAAGACAGCGACTAAACCCTGCTTAACTCTTGATCACGAACGGGGCTTGTCAAGCTGCAAGCAAAACCCCTGCAAATGCAGCCCACAGCAAAGTCAAAATTTTCCATAACTCGGAGCGGTACCACACAATTTGATAAGCAGATTCATGCAGATAACAAGCAGTATCTAAAGATGATTCACAACTTCTTGAAATTACTTGGCCTTCTTCATTTGCACTCACTACCCCTATCCTCAACGCCACTTAACTCATAACCAACAAGCAATGTTTAACATGTCACTACCTGCAACTGAAGCCAACTAACGTTCCCAATCACCCGACGCAAATAGCCTTTGAAACTCAATCAACCAATTCCGAACGTTCTCCAGTGCAGCGCGATCGTTAGGTTGCTGGTAGGTTCGCACTTTCTTCTCTTCTCCAAGTTTGAATTTCATAGTAAAGCAATGGACGTTCATTCACGATCGCTCTCTGAGTTCGGGTCATCCCCAACGCCTCAAGCACTCGAATCGACGCTTTGTTAGGCTCATCAACATCTGCCTCTACTTTCTCCAATCTCAGCACATCAAACGTGTAGCGAAGTATAGAACCTGTAGCTTCCTTGGCATAACCCCGTCCCCAGAGTTGAGGTCGTGTGCCGAAGATTAGACTTGGTGATCCTTGTAATGAATGAAGCAGACCTGAAAACCCCGCTACCCGATCGCTTTGATGCTCAAAAAAGAGCCAAATCCCATAACCATGACTCGCAAAGCTCATCACACTTGTTTCGATAAACGATTTTGCTTCCTCAGTAGAGACTTGTCGATCGTCGAAGAGAAACCGTCGGACATCAGCCTCAGTCCATAACTGGTGTACAGCATCTAAGTCGCTCATCTGACAGGAGCGCAAACTTAACCGTTCGGTGCAAAGCAAATGCGACATAATTCCGATGGCTTGCTTTATGATTGCTCTCAACAAATCCGACGTAGCACTAAGTGACTAGTCGTTCACTCCCAGGCACCGTCTCAACCTAGAGATGAAGTGACCTAACGATGCCCATCACCCGCTGCACATCACCTCTGCATCGTAACAGTCAACTCTCGACAGTCGATGTGTCTGGGTGTTGTTAGGCTGGATCTCAACAATCCCCGCTCTAATTCAAGGCTCCAATCATAACAGTGCCCACCTAAGCCGCTTCAATCTGAATGTTATACCATTCCACAGAAAGCATGTAGCTTGCTTCAATCTAATCTACAAGATCTGCTATTCAAGGACTACAATCAATAGAGAAAGCAATAGAGAAAAAACTCTACCGATGAGGCTCGTCCTTATGGTAATTCACATCGTAGAACTTGAGCGCGCGATCGCCAAACAGCATGAAAAATCACCGTTCTCTGGTGTAATTTGGGTCAAAGAGAAAAGCAAAATTGTTTTTTCTAAAAGTTATGGTTTCGCAAATCGCGCTGAAGCGATACCCAACACCCTTAATACCCGGTTTGCCACAGCCTCTGGCACCAAAACATTCACCAGTGCAGCAATATGCCAACTGGTCGAGAAAAATCTACTCACATTTGATACCCTTCTCAAAGATTGTTTGAATATTCCCTTTCCCACCTTCGATCCAGCGATTTCAGTTCATCATTTGCTAACCCATAGCTCAGGTATTCCAGACTACTTTGATGAGGCAGTGATGGACGACTATGAGGATCTGTGGAAAGAGCGATCGATGTACAGCATTTGTACTTTGAAAGACTTTTTGCCAATGTTTCAAGATCAGGCGATGGTATTTGCCCCAGGAGAAAGATTCTCTTACAATAATGCGGGATATATCCTATTAGGGTTAATCGTTGAGCAGGTTAGCAAATTGAGTTTTCAGGAGTACGTCGAAGCTAATATATTTGCAATTTGTAATATGACGGATAGCGGGTTTTTCTCAATGGATTGTCTGCCACCCTGCACTGCCTATGGTTATATCCAAAAGTCTGATCAAGAATGGCGAACTAATATCTATGCTCTGCCTGTTATCGGTGGCTCAGATGGTGGAGCCTTCACAACGGTTGGAGACATGGAGAAATTTTGGCAGGTGTTGATGACCCATCAACTTTTATCTGAAACGATACTCAAGCAAATGCTAACTCCGCACATTCTAACCGGAGAGCAATGGAGCAATGGAGCGAATATTTACTACGGATATGGCCTATGGATAGCGAAGCAAGAAGATGCGTTGTCTTATCACATGTTGGGTGGCGACCCTGGAGTCTCTTTTTATTCAGGAATGTACGCGGATCTGAACATTCAAATAACGCTTATGGGGAACATCGTTAATCCATTTGATGAGATGCATAATTGCGTTACAGCTTTTCTTAATTGATGGAGAAGTGCGATCGCCTATTTTCCATAAGTTGAGTGTGTAAACTCCAATCTCCAAATAACCTGTTACAGACGGATCGCCTTTAAGCGGTCAGTATGCATTGGCGTTATTAGCTGGCGCTACGGCGAAGATAGTTCTATTAATATTCTAATTGCCATTTCATCGACGGAACTATCATTTGCAAAGGCATCCCCATAGTTTGAGAGAATCACGATTCCGGTTTGCTTTGCTCTGTCAAAACCAATGAAGCTAACGTAACCGCCTGTACCACCATTATGCCAATGTACCACTTGCCCATTGGGTAGAGTTGAGATATGCCAAGCCAGACCGATGCTAAGAGTATCACCCATTTCAAAGTAGCGTGCTTGCGATCGCGCTAAGATAGCTGCTCTTTGAGGATCGGACTCACAAAGATGAGCTTGCAAGAACATCACCAAATCTTCGGCGGTTGAACGAAATGCTCCCGCAGGAGCCATCACATCAAAACCCCAGTTTGAGGTTAGCGTTCCATCGGGGGAATGACCTGGTGTAAAGCGTGACTGCTGTTCTAATGTGAGATGAATTGTCGTATTAGTCATGCCAAGCGGTTGACAAATAATTCCTTTCACCAAATCCTCGTAAGGTTGAGATGTTTTTAGACTCAATAAATGTCCTAATAAGCCCATGCCAAAGTTGGAGTATTCATAGCGTTGACCGGGTTCACTGAGCAACGTCAAACCGACCAATGCTGCATACATCTCCGACGCTGCGTAGCCGAGATAAGGATTGGTTGGATCTTTTATATTGGTCAGGAAACTGTCGGGTAGTTTGGGTAGTCCAGAGGTATGAGTTGCTAACTGGCGCAATGTAATGGATTGAACAGAAGTAGGCAACTGGCTAACGACCTCTTGGGGAAGATAAAGCTGAATGAGATCGTCTAAAGCAACCGTTCCCCCATGCACCAATGCAGCGAGAACTGTCCCTGTAAAAACCTTGGTGACGGAACCGATTTCGTAAATTGTTTGATCATCAGGAAGGGAACAACTGTGATCACTAACTTGACCCAATCCTTTTGTATAATGATGCCCTTGCTGAATTACTCCAATTGTTAAAGCAACCTTTTCTCTTTTGCTCACGTAATCATTCGTGATTTGATTAATTTTATTTTCTAAATTTTGACTATCCATAATCATTAAGTTGGGCTTAATTTTGACTTGAGCGATCGCTGTTGAGTTATAGGTCAAAGCAATATGCACAATTATGAGGATAAGCTAACGTTCCTGTTGAGCGACTGTCAGCAGTCTTTCAGTGCAACCAAGATTTCTATTCAGTCCACTTTAATAGAGTTGTTAGCCCAATGTAACCAACACTTACAAACCCTGCCACTGGAGTAAAAATTAACCTGCTTCTGCTAATGGGCGAACGGACAAGACTTCATCGGGGTGCAAAACTTCTACACTAGACAAGTTCCTCCCGCCAATATTGACTTGAATCAACCAAGTGTAACTTTGTCCAAATCAGTCAAAACTTTTTCTCTTAACTTACAAGTAAGCACAATTAAAGTTTTTCTAGAAGGACAGCAATCCAACCAGAACCATGTGGATTGACAGAATCACCAGCACCTCCACCTCCTGCACCTGTGATTGATTTAATTTCCCAACCAGCAGCAAGATAGTCCTCTAAATGTTCCTGTACAGTACCGTGGCTTTGTTCCGGTGAACGCTTCCCTGGTATCCGATAGCCTTCTCGGTCTAGATAAATCGTGACTAATTTCTGCATAGATGATTCCCTCCACCACGGTTGCTTCTGTTACGAACGTCAACAAATAATTCATTAGTTGCTCCCACAGAGAACTTAGGGGCTAACGGTTCGCTTGAGCGGCTGTAAATAACCTCGAACTAGCACCAGCGGATTCCTTCAGTCCGCTCCAAGCGAAGGTTAGCTGGATTCCGCCTCCAAACTTATTTTTTAGGCTCAACGTCAATCTTGTTTGCCTTTACTAAAAAAATTCTCATTACGTTGGGAACTTCACGAGGAGGTGACGGCTCAACATAGCGCCCGAAGTTTGCACCTTCATCACCAGGCTGCGTAACTTCGGCTTGCCAGCCATAATGGGATAGCAGCTTTTCTGGAATATCAGTCCCAAACTGAAAGTAACCTTTGTAAGGTCCATACTCCAGACTTTTAACATTAATCAGATCAACACCAAGCTGACTTCCATGAGTTGATAGATTAGAGACTGATTCGAGTAGATGATGAGCTTGCGCTTCTGATAAATACATGAGTAAGCCTTCAATCAACCAAACTGATGGAGATGTGGGAGAATATCCCGCTGACAGTAACTTCTCTTCCCAAGGCTGGGTGAGGTCAGCAGCAATTATGTGATGTTTACAGGACGGGTTCGTATTTTTGAGCAAGTCAGCTTTGTAAGCCAACACTTCCGGATGGTCAAGTTCGTATACTTCAACTTCTGGAGTCCAGGAAAAGCGATAAGCTCGAGTATCTAACCCAGATGCCAAAAGGACAACTTGACCAATTTGAGAGCCAGCGAGAAAGTCATCAAAAAACCGAGTCCGAACAGCAACATAAGCTTGATCTTGTGAAGTGAGCTGTAGATCAACTCGTTGAAACGCTTCTTCTCCTGCTAATTTCGCGGCAAAAGGGTCATTAAATAATCGCTCCTCTCGATTAGTCTCACGTGCTCTCATGGCTGCCATCATCCGTGCCGTGAAAGGAACGAATTTGCTATAGTCTTTAGCTACATAGAGGGGGTCAATTTCGCTCATATTTGTTGAAGAACCTATCGCTTCCTGGGTATTTTCAGACTCACCGATCGCTCTCAACCACGAGTGCAAGATCTCTGTACGGAGCCAGCTAACGTTCCCGTTCACCCGCCGCTAGCAACCTTTTGCACTCCGCCAATCAAATTGATGCGGTCGGTGTGCAACGGGCTTGTTATGGCATTTAGTCTATGCTTGTGAACCTGATTTTAAAACTTACATTAGAGTAAATTTTCTTTGCAGCATAGATATCCAATAAAACTTTGCAACTGCTCCATTTTTAAACCAATAATAAATTATAAATGCTTGCAAAACAGGTATGCTGAGCACAAGAAACTTATAAGCCAAACCGCTTGGTGTCAGAACAAAAGACATTAGAGGGATAATACACATTAAGCAAAAAGATAAAAAGGGCATAGAATATAAACCGATCTCCGATGATAGAGTAGGTAGATGGCCATCAGGAGCCGAAATGTCGAAAGTCAAATATTCGTCACGAAGCCAGCTTCCTGCTATTTTCCACCCAACACATGTACCAAAGTAATCCCATTTTTCTTGATTATTTTTTCCTCCCAATTTCAAGCATTTTAAATAGATTTTTTTCTGGATTCCAAAGCCAAATTTACCATCACTATACTTTTCCCATAGTTGATCAATCATCTGTAAATCCTCAGGATTTATTGCCTCTAAAAATGATGGGGTGGCAAAAAATACTACTGAGTTAACACCAGCACTATGTGAAAGCCTGTGCCAAGTTTCTGTATTGGCTTCTCTCCACGCATTAGCCCTCAATAAGGCATCCAATTGAGCAAACTTTAATTCTGCTAAACTAATATCGTCATCATCCTTTTTTCTATTTGCAGAATCAGGAAAAGAGACTGAAGTATAGTCTGAATGGATATGTTCTCGGCGATACTTTAAATCCACTTGGGGTGGAATTGGTAATTCTCGTACAGACTCCTCTCTGTTTTGCAAAATATCTTCTCTAATTTTAAGAACGGGAATCATCTCTTCTGGAATACCGCTCAGTTCAATTGCATTAATACCAAATTTAAATGCATCCTCAATATTTCTCCCTGCACCAATAGCATCATAAAATCCGATTGAGAATTGTATGGCTGAGTGATCGCCAATCTCCTTAGCCATGCCAATTACATACTTAATGTGCTTATTGATTGCTTCAGCTTGATATTTCGAGTAGCAAGCATTTAGAAGAACACATTCAGTTTGCGCAGAGAAAAGCTTGAAGAGATTCGCCAATGGCTCTGATTTTACCAATTTTGTATAGCCAATATCATCTTCTAGAATAATTCCTTCTTCAATTCCATGACCGCAAAAATGAACAATATGCGGCTCTTCATCTAAAAGGGCACGTCTTAAATCCTCTACTCTTGTTGCTAACCGTTTTTCTAGAGAAAAGTGGGAACGATTTTTAGATCGGCGTAAACCAGCATCAACCTCTCGTATTTCTTGATCAAGTCTCAAAGGAGAAGTATTTTTAGGATTTGCAGCTAGGATTAAGATTTTTTTAGTCATTATTCTCTAGCTATTTTTTGAAAATTGACCGTATTTGTGTCCAAGACTTTTGATTTACTTGAGTGGCATAACGGCAAAGGTCAGCGGCTGTAGATCGACCCGAAACGCAGACGAGAAAACTCTCAACAGTCCGCTGCACCGAGTTGTTGGGGAGCACCTTCGCACTCACCGAAAAACGCTACGCGCAACACGACGAAGAACTCTGGTAAGAACGCGATCGACGAACCACCCGCACCGAAGCCAACAGGACGCGAAACCCTCGAACCGACAAACAGGACGAGAGAACCGAGATGCTTTGCGCCCACCGCGAGAGGCTGCCCAACGGCACAGGTCAGCGGCTGTCGATCGACTCGAAACGCAGACGAGAAGACCCTCAACAGTCCGCTGCACCGAGTTGTTGGGGAGCACCTTCGCACTCACCGAGAAACGCTACGCGCAACACGACGAAGAACTCTGGCAAGAACGAGATCGACGCACCAACCCACACCGCAGCCAACAAAACGCGAAACTCTCAAACCAACCAGCGGAACGAGAGAAACCCGTCTCTCTGCGCCCCTCGCGACAGGCTGCCCAACTTATGTTTAGACTGATCTGATCGATTTAACCTCCCTGATTTGGGTGATTAGGCTGAAAATTGTCTGGCTAACCCTCCCAAGGGGGCGATTAGGCTGAAAAACTTTCGGATAACTCCTCAAATCTGAGATTAGGACAGACAAGATTCTGTATAACACCCCAAATTGGGAAGTTAGGCAGAATTACCCTTGCCTCAACATAATATCTTTGGACTAGGAAATAATTCGATAACTTCAAGAAATCTTTGTAGTTGGCACGGTGGTATTTAGTACTTTAATACTATCTAACTTCTCCGGGACTCCTTTATGGAACCGCGCCCCTAAAAAACTGCTTGACCAAGTTCGTGATGCCATTCGTCTGAAACACTATAGACATTGAAGCTTTTCTTAGTCATCTGGCAGTCTCGGAGCAAGTTTCTGCCTCTACTCAAAACCAGGCGCTCTGTGTCTTGACTAAAACGGCAGGTACAAGGAACGAGTCGATTCCCAAATGCCTGATTAACGTTTCTCCAAAAAATGGGGTATTCCAAAAAATCAAAAATCTGTGTAAGATGTTCCGCAGGTGGAGATCACGCCCCGGAAATCTGATTTAGCCGATCAGACCTCCGAGGACTTCCACCTAAGTTACACGAACTAACTTCGGAGGCGTTCATGATTGTACTACGTCTGCTTTGCGATGGGATCTTGAAAGGTTGGAATCAAGATCCTGCATACACTTCATACGATGGGGGAACGTTTGAGCCGTCAGCGTTCCTATCCTCTTTGAACTAAATAGAGAGGATAAAACAACATGGCCGTTAGGAGACACCTTCCTGACTCGGTTTCGTTTAGCTTTGAGTTGCAATGCTCATTAGTTAGGCACTATCAAGTCACCGTTACCTTGGATTTGCAAGAGCGTTTGATTTTTGTACCCTCTGGCATTCTCTCAGATGTCAGGAATTGTATTGAAGAGTTTGTTGAACAATTGAGTGAAGTTGCCTCAAATCAATTCGCTTATCTCAAATGGGATGGCACGAGCGATTTGACGACTGAATATCAAGTGATTCGCGTGTTAGCGGGCTATCAAGTGCAACGATCGTTAATGAAGTTCGATATTGTCATGGGCGCTGGTTCACTTATACACTTGGAGGAATTGCACAACAAAAAGACAATTCAACTTTAGGGAGTCCTTGGGAAGCCCCCTAAATCCTCCACGAGTGAGGGACTTTGAACCGCAAATTGGTCTTAAAGTCCGCCAGAATTGGGCGGTTGGGGGGCAGAAGACTTCAACACCGCAGCGAAAAAGTTTGATCGAATCGAAGCGTTTAGAAAATTCAGAGACCTGGAAGATCGCCCTACAAATCCGTGAGGGTTGATCGAGGAATTGCATATACATCTTTGCCTTGCCCGATCGCAAATCGAACCGACTGCCCCACCGTTTTGCTACACATCGTCGTAAAAACCATCAGTGCCGCGAACGTCAAAATCGTACCCATTCCAAACAAGCCGCGATAGCCCATCTGATCCGCCACAATGCCCAAAATCGGCCCAGCCAACGCAATCCCCAAATCAAAGCCGCCCATAAACAGACCAAAGATTCGTCCCCGCTCGTGAGGCTGACAGCGATCGGCAACCAGCGCAATCATAATCGGCAAAAACGTTCCGCCCCCCATGCCTTCGAGTGCCCCAGCCAACAAAAATGAAGTGCGATCTTGAGCCAGCCACAACAACAACATTGCGACTCCATAACAAGACAGCCCGATCGTGATAAAAATGCCTCGCCCATAACGATCGGACGCTCGACCCGTGACAAATCGCACCACAAAACTCGTCACCGCTGCCGCCGTATAAAACAATCCCGAATTTAGATTAACATCAGCCGCGTCAATATAAAGAGGAATGAAAGTGACAATTGTGCCAAACGCTAACCCGATTAGCAGCATCGTAAGAGCAGGAATGCGAATGCGATCGCTCAGCAACACTTGCCAAAACGAAGCTTCTTTTTCTCCAACATCCAATTGAGAACGCACCGCCAAAGGAGGACTGACAATTTGAACCGCACAAATCAAACTAATCAGACCCAAACCAGAAGAAACCAAAAACACAGGCGCAAATCCCTGCCAAGTCTGCAAATACCCTCCCATTGCCGGGCCTAGCGCCATTCCGATCGGGTTCACCAAACTCATGTAGCCAATCAGTTCACCTCGATTTTGCGGCGGAGAGATATCCACCACCAGCGCACTATAAGCCGTCGTAAACGCTGCAATACTGATGCCATGAAAGACGCGAATCACCATCAGCAACAAGAGCGACTGAGTGAATAAATGGCAAACGGGCGCGATCGCCGCCGCCGAAATCCCAATCAGCAGCACAACCTTACGGCCACGAGTGTCAGACATCTTGCCCAACATCGGCCGAAACACCAGCAACCCGACAGCAAACGCTCCCATGACCAGTCCAAGCTGTTGACTAGAAGCTCCGATCGACTTCACATAAGGCGGCAAAACAGGCAACAAACTCGCCAAACTCGCCCAAAACAGCAGCCCCGCCGTAAACATCCCTCCCAGATTACGCTTGGTCTGCGTGCCGAGAGTTGCGATCGTATTCAATGCTCCAGTCCTTGTGATAGCTGCAAGAGTTTAGGATAACAAGTTTGGAGGGATGAAGGGTGAGGGATGAGGGATGAAAGGGTTTGGTTGTAGTTGTTCAGAAATTTACTTCCGATACATCGTGTTATCTTCGGGTTGCTGAACGATGTCATCAAATCACCTCTCAACTCCAGAAGCCTTCAGAAACACAACCAATCAACGATTCATCCCTACTTCCTACTTCCTACTTCCTACTTCCTCGACATGATCGCAGGCATCAACACGCCATCAATCACATGAATCGTTCCGTTGTGGCTGAGAATATCGGTTTGCAAAACTTTTGTGTCGTTGACGGTCACACCATTGTCGTCATGCTCGATCGCCACAATTGATCCTTCCATCGTTTCGGCTTCTTCGATTTGAACCAGGTCATCCGATCGCACGTCTCCAAACAAGATGTGATAGCCCACAATTTGCTTAAGCGTGTGCAAATCAAGTGATTCCAAAGTTCCTTCTGGCAATTTCTCAAACGCTTCGTCCGCGGGCGCTAACACCGTAAAAAACTCATCGCTTTCTAGCAGAGGCGCAAATCCTGTTTTTTCAACGGCTGCAACCAACGTTTTGAACTTTCCAGCACTTTTAGCAGTCTCTAATAAATTAGGTAAATCAAGCATGGTGTGTTTCGTCCTGTGAATTCCTACTTTGTTAAGAAATAGAAGGAATGGGAGCGATCGCACATCATTCAAAGGAGAGAAGTCCAGATTGAAAGCAAGCCTATTAGCTGTCTTCAGCTACTTTGCAATCATCGATCGTACTGTACATGAGTTTCATTTCAAAATCTTCCTTAGAGATGACTTAATCGCCACACAGATCAAACTTGGCTTTGAGGAGATTCACGCCCAATTTGCTGTTGAAGGTGCCGGACTTCCTCAACTGATAAACCTGTTGAAGATGCAATGAGACTGATATCTACACCTCCTCGTAAAGGATTGCAAGCGATCTCCCTTATCTTTTCGTCTTGAATCGAACGGTAAATCACAGATTCTTGCATGACATCCCTCCGCACTAATCGATAAATTACATCCTTCTCCAATCGTAACCCAGCTAGAATCGCTGAAGCTGCCATCAGATTTGCTTGAGTCGTAGGTTCTTCAATCTGATCCACAATTTGAGTTGCCTGACGCAACATCTCTGCTGGATCAGCACTCTGCCCTAGTGCCGCAAAGGGAAGCAGTCCAGGATACTGAAGAAACCGTGAGACGGGTTGCTCCCACAGTCGAATTACCTGAAAATCGTGACGGGTGCTTTCTAGAGTAAAGCTAGTTTGATAGGCGAGTTCTGAGGCGGTGGACTTTAGATAGATCACCACTTGCTGCATGGTTTTGTCGTCATAGCGCCGATGTCCGCGAACGCGATAATCCAACATCCGAAATGGAATTTTTTTCTTTGGTAATGTTTGAAACTCGATGTGGAGGCTGGATTGATCGGACTGAAGCAGAATCATGGCATCTGCTCGAATGGGTTCGAGGGAGAGTTCAGAAGGTTTCAATTCTGCCATCGCAATAGGTTCTCCTAGCAGCCAACTAGCAAAATCGGTGGAAAAGTGTTCAGCAAGAAATCGGCAGGTGTCATCGTACATGGAGGAGATTTTACACCTGACTATGCCAATTTGATTTTGGAAAGAGTCCAAGTTTGATGGAGGCTCATTACGAGCGATCGCACATCATTCAAAGGAGAGAAGTCCAGTTCCAATTCAAACTACGCCATTTCCTCGGCTGACAGATCTTCCCATCGCTTCCGCAAAAGTTGCCACTCGATTTGGTGCCATTCTTTCTCGTGCATCCAATCTGCGCCTGGATGGGATTTGACTGCTACAAATCCATATCGACGTGCCAAGCGGGTTACTCGCACATTGGCATCGATAGAAAAGCCTACAATCTCTTGCAGCTCTAAATGACAGAAACCAAACTCAATCAAACGACTGGCAACTTCAATAGCATAACGATAACGTCCCCAATATTGGGGTGCTAACTCAATGCCCAATTCTGCTTTTGTCTCATCATCGCCCACCTGACGCAAACCACAGCAGCCAATTAACTCCTGCCGATTTTTGAGAGAAGCGATCGCAAGTTGATAATTACGGCGAGGTTGTTCTTCTGACCACTGAATAAACAGACGAAGTAACGCTCTTGTATAATCAGGTTCTACTTCTGTAGGCGCACAGAATTGTGCATACTGCGGATCAGCATGATAGGCGAGAAGGTTAGGCTCATCTTCTAGAGAAAAGTCACGTAACAGAAACCTTTTGGTGATGATTTCCATATTCAATAGAAAAGTTTATTAAAGAAGTAGATATCCAGGACTACCACTTCCTAATTTAATTATTGTCTCAATTTATTGTCTAACTACTTGAATGAATGCCTCTTTCTTTTAACTGCTGCACAAAGTATTCCTCTAACGAAGGACGGGCTAAATGAATTGAAATTAACTGCGCCTTCATTAGTCGTAAACTAGCAATAAAATCTTGAGGTTCGCCGCGCAAATGCCCCACCCAGTTGCCTTCTTGAAATTCTAGATTTGCCAATCGCTGCTTGAGAATATCGGGATTTCCGCCTTTGACGACGACTTGGTAAGTATCAGCAGTTCCCAACAGATCTTGGAGCGACCCGATCGAGATCAATTCACCCTGAGCTAAAATCGCCACGCGATCGCACACCTTCTCAACATCCGACAGCACATGACTGTTAAAAAAAATCGTTTTGCCCTGCGCCTTGAGCGACAGAATAATTTCGCGAATTTGGTAGCGTCCGAGCGGATCGAGTCCTGACATTGGCTCATCCAAAAACACCAGTTCAGGATCATTAATCAACGCCTGCGCCATGCCAATTCGTTGCAGCATTCCTTTGGAATATTGACGGAGTTGCTTTTTTTTGGCGGCAGATTGCGCGAGTCCGACCAGATCCAGCAGTTCGGGAATGCGTTTTTTTTGGATCGATCGCGGCACTCCAAACAGTCCCGCCGTAAATTTGAGAATCTCCCATCCCGTCAAATAATCGTAGAAATAAGGATTTTCGGGCAGATAGCCCACTCGTTGCTTGACGGATCGATTGCCCAAAGGTGCGCCCAGCAAGGTGGCTCGTCCCGATGTCGGTCTAACAATCCCCAGCAGCGTTTTTAAGAGCGTGGTTTTTCCAGCCCCATTTTGACCGAGCAATCCAAACGTTTCGCCTTGATAGATTGTCAGACTCACTTTCTTGAGCGATCCGATCTTCTGGTTGAGCCAAAACCCTGTGCGATAGACCTTGCTCAACTCAAACGTCTGAATCACGATCGAGCGATCGTTTTCAGCAGGTTCGCTCAGTAAATCCACAGCAGTATCCATCGTCTCTCGTCTCATTGGCTAGGTGATATTAAAACACTTTATCGGATGTCCTTCTCACTAGATTTTGCAGTCTTTTTTGCAGTCTTCTAAGTTAGGAAACTGAGTTCTGAGCATTTACTCTGGTAGTTGGTTGGGGTCGATGCCCTGCGATCGCAGATAGTTCTCCAATCGCTCTTTCGCCTGACGTTCCTGGTCTGCTCGTTGACGTTCCTGGTTGCTCGTTGACGTTCCTGGTCTGCCTGCTGGCGCTCTGCCTCTTCGGGCAGCGGAATCAAGTCTCCTTCTGCGGTGAACCAGCGCAACTTTTGGTCGTGAATGCCCAACTCTAATCCCAATTGCTCACTGGGCAGTCTGCCGCTCTCGGTCGGTACAATCGGGACATAAACCCCACCTAATAACTGAAATCCTGCAAATTCCATTGTCTGGGGATGAAACCAGTAATACTCTGGCACCCGCCACACGTCTTGATACAAGTCTTTCTTTTTGCCCCGATCGACCGTGGCCGTCGAACTCGACAATAGCTCAATCACCACATTCGGATACTTGCCGCCTTCTTCCCAAATTGCCCAACTGCGTCGATCGCGCTTCTCTGCTCCCAACACCACAAACACATCGGGGCCACGAAAGTCTCGCTTTTTGAGCTGCTGCTCGTTGTAGTAGACCGTCAAGTTTCCAGAAATGTAGAAGTCGGAACGATCGCCCCACCAGAATTCTAATAGTCGAATCAGCAGGTCAATTTGGCGGCGGTGAAAGTCGGTTTCCAAGGGCGGCTCATCGCTGTAGAGGTTGGTGGGCGGAAAGGTCACATCGTCGGGCCAATCCATCTCCGCCTGAAGTTCAAGCGTGGTGTCCTCCAAAAGAGGCTGAGACGTATCCTGGATAGGCGGTTGGATGGGAGTAGCATCGAGACGAACCATCGCGGTAGGCTCCAATAGTGCTGCTTTTAGTTTAGCGGTTGAGGGATGACGCATTTGTCTGGAATCTAAGTATCCAGTTCTTTGAGCAGTACACCCAGAAATGGCGCGAAAAATGGCGCGAAGTTCCTATCTCATCTCACAGGGGCGATCGTCTACTCTGGCAGTTGGTTGGGGTCGATGCCCTGCGATCGCAAATAGTTCTCCAATCGCTCTTTCGCCTGACGTTCCTGATCTGCTCGTTGTCCTTCTGCCTCTTCGGGCAAGGGAATCAAGTCACCCTCTGAGGTAAACCAGCGCAACTTTTGGTCGTGAATACCCAACTCTAATCCCAATTGCTCACTGGGCAGTCTGCCGCTCTCGGTTGGAATAATTTCCACATAAGTGCCGCCAAACAACCGAAACCCTGCAAACTCCATTGTCTGGGGATGAAACCAGTAATACTCTGGCACCCGCCACACGTCTTGATACAAGTCTTTCTTTTTGCCCCGATCGACCGTGGCCGTCGAACTCGACAATAGCTCAATCACCACATTCGGATACTTGCCGCCTTCTTCCCAAATTGCCCAACTGCGTCGATCGCGCTTCTCTGCTCCCAACACCACAAACACATCGGGGCCACGAAAGTCTCGCTTTTTGAGCTGCTGCTCGTTGTAGTAGACCGTCAAGTTTCCAGAAATGTAGAAGTCGGAACGATCGCCCCACCAGAATTCTAATAGTCGAATCAGCAGGTCAATTTGGCGGCGGTGAAAGTCGGTTTCCAAGGGCGGCTCATCGCTGTAGAGGTTGGTAGGAGGAAAAGTAACATCGTCGGGCCAATCCATCTCCGCCTGAAGTTCAGGCGTTGTGTCCTCCAAAAGAGGCTGAGACATATCCTCGATAGGCGGTTGGATAGGAGTAGCATCGAGACGAACCATTGCGGTAGGCTCCAATAGTGCTGCTTTTAGTTTAGCGGTTGAGGTTACTTTAGCCGTTAATCTACAATCCATAAATCTGGATGCGCTGGCTCACTAATTTTGCTTAAACTTTGAGTGTTCCTTTTTTAGCAGTGACACCAATGGATCGATCGAAGTTTGTCGCCTATCTCACAGGGGCGATCGCCCTCTTTTTGGGCATCGGCTATCTCGTTCTCGTACAACTGCTCGATTTTCGCGGTGAAATGCTGCCTGCGCCGATCGTCGAACTAACGCCAATCGTCCACGGTTTCCTCAAAGGGTCGCTTGTGCAACTCTTCGGCGACGGACTCCAGTTCTAATGGCTGTGGCTCGTCGTCAAGGTGGGCATCGAGTTGCAGCGGTCGAACCACTTTAGCGATCGCATCTTGCACAAACGATTTGATAAATTCATCGCGCCGATTGAGTTGAAACTGACGCTGCACGACTTCGGTAATGCCCCCGTCGCCCCAGTCCTGGTTTTGCCGAAAGTATTCAATAAAGCTTTTGCCTGCAATTCGCGTCAGATAAGCCGCACTCACACCCTGAATCGCCCGACCGACCAAAAAGCCGCCCACACTCAATTGCAACGCTCTGGAGACTAGCTCGATCGCCCCTCTCACCACACCCAAACTCACCAGCGTCTTTGCGAGAGAAAACGCCAACTCTCGTCCTCGTTCTAGATTAATTTCACAGCCATACACCTTGCCAATCTCGACCACCATTTGAGCATGAACGGCCGCTGTCGCCAACAGATCCACTACAGGCAAAGGTGTCACCGCGACCACTCCCGCCCCAACCCACTGAAAGCGATCGACGATTTTGTCCGCCTGTTTTCGTCGTTGCTCATCGATAAGATCTCGTGCATCTTCTCCGAGCCGCTGAGACTGCAAGAGGATGTTATCTGCTAACAGATCGTCGCCCTCCGATCGCAAAATCTCCGCCATCCGCCGAATCAACGGCATGATCTCCTGATCCATCTGCACCGTTTCCCCTGTCACCAGTCGGATCGGTTGAGGATTCGCAGCGATCGCCATTACATCCCCAGAAGGAACGATGCCTCGAACTCGCTCCCGCAACCGCGCCAAAATCGCTTCTAAATCTTCTTCAGGAAACAGATCTGCTTTATTTAAGACAATCATCGATCGCTTGCCAATCTCCGCCAACAACTTCAACGGATCGTATTCTGACTGACGCAAATCGTTGTCTAGAACAAACACTAACAAGTCGGCTTCAGCAGCCCAGCGACGGGCTAACTTTTCGCGATCGCTGCCTCCCGCTCCCGCTTCCAAGATTCCTGGAGTGTCAGTGATTAGGATCTCGCGATCGACTCCATTCAAGGGCAATCGGTGAGTTTCGCCCACCTCCGTCGTCCCCATTGGTGCCCCCACTTTGCCCACTATTCGCCCGATCAGCGCATTCACAACCGACGTTTTGCCCGACGAACCTGTACCAAAAACCACAACTCTGATTTCGCCACGAGCCAGATTTTGCTCGATTTCTCGCGATCGACTCAGCAGTTCTCGCCGCACCACTTCGTCTTGAATCTGCTTTAACTGTCGCCGCACTGCTTTGAGATTTTCTTCTGCCGCCTCTGACTTGATGGGTGAAACGGTAGGAATGGGACGGCGACGCTTCTTTGCCTGTCTTGGTAGCCAAAAAAAGTAATAGACAAACGTACCAATCAAGACCGCCATCAGCACCGTGATCAAGAAGATCAACATCGGCCCCAAAAATGGGTAGTACGACAACTGCCAAGACAATCGAGACAGCGAATCAATTAGCCAAATCATCAGCCCCAAAATGAGCGTCAGACCAATAATCAAAGTCAAAAGACGAGGAAGTGGCATAGCGAAGAGGCGATAGAAATCTTTCTCTATTTTGCGTGATCGATCGCAATCAAAAAGACGCTGAGGAGTGAAATCGATCGTGGTTCAGTTGAAGGATGATTTTCTACGGGCGCTAATTTTTAGCTTCTTCGCTCTGATCAGTAGTTCGATCGCTCCGTTTAACTTAATTGGGTTGGTGAGACTTTAAAAGCTATCTGTTAGTCTTTATGGCAACTTGAAGTTGAAAGCCAAGACACTGAGCAGAAGTTATACTGAACCGAGTTGCTAAATTCGGAAGTATGTTACCTGACTCAAATAACTTTGTGACGATCGCAGATGATGGTCGAATTAATATTTCGGCTCAGTCACTAGCACAAGCCAATATAGCGATCAAGGCGTTGAAGCTCAAGAAAAAAGAATATGCTTTAGTGAAAAGAGAATTGACTCAACAGCAAAAAGTGATCCGCGCAGAATACACTGACCAAGTGCGTCAACAAGGCTCTAAGGTCAGAGGTGGTGGTAGCATTGGTCGCTTTGTACGAACTGTTCAAACTATAAATCGTGATGCTGATCGCCGCGCTTTAGCTCAACAACTTGCACCTCTAGAAGAACAAAAGAATGTGGTTGATGGAATTATTATGGCAATTGACCAAGCAATTCTTCAACTTGAAAAATACATCATCGAAAACTCTTGAATAAATTCTGCTGTAATTTAATTACTGTATCTAGAGCCAAATTGAACTTCATTGGAAAAGGAAACCCTGAATGGGAAATATCGCGCATTACTTCCAAACCCTTGAGATTGAACCAGAAGCAACTCAAGCTGAAATTAAACAAGCATATAGAGACTTAATTCTAGTTTGGCATCCCGATCGTTTTTGCGACAATCCCAGGCTACGACAAAAAGCAGAAGTCAAAATCAAGAAGATTAATGCTGCCTATGAATTTCTAAAATCTCATCAACCTCAAGTCACTCAGGCTGAGGCAGCACCAGCGCCTAAGCATAAACAGCCTGTTGAACCACGTATAAATTGTGAAAAACTCCAGCAACTACTTGAATTAAAAAAATGGAAGGATGCTGACCTTGAGACAAAGCGACTTCTGCTTGAGTTGATGCATAGAGAAAAAGATGGGTGGTTGCAGCCAGATGATATCAAAAATCTATCTCCACAGTCTCTCCTTGCAATTGATAGATTATGGACTCAACATAGTGATGGCTATTTTGGGTTTAGTGTTCAGAGTAAGATTTGGCATAGTCTAGGTTGTAAGTCATCTCCAGAGGTATCTGTCCAGACAATGAGTGAGAATAGGTTTGGCAAAGCCGTGTACTGGTACGTCAATAATATGTGGTTGTCTCCGTGGGATGCTTTTAATTACGAGGCTCAAAATGTCAAAGGTAGCTTGCCCAGAGAATATATCTTTGCGTTGAGCGGCTGGCGAAGCTATACCAAGGGTTGGACTGGTTACATGCTGTGGAGATTTGACGAGATTTTTCTAAAACTCATCTAAGCTCAAATAATCTGGCAATAAATATCTAATATCTATGGGATTACGATGACTCCACAACTTGAAGCGGCAGTTGCTTTGCAGTTGCGCCTTGCGCTAATCGCTGCCATTCGATCGCTCTCACCCACAGAACGTGAACAACTGCTCCAAATCCTGACTCAAAACGATTCAGCTTCAAATTCTCTAACCCAGCGGTAAAGCAATGCAAACTAAACTTCTAGAACAACTTTCCTCCGGTGATGCTGAAGTGATCTTGGAACGCCTACCCGATCGTATTCGAGCTGCTCTAATCGATCGTGCTGCTGAAATTGAGTACCCGATCGAGGCAGTCATTGAGATGGCGATCGCCAGTTTCCTCGACACAGAAGCATTAGGGTTTGCGGACTGCCAGCCAGGACGTGGACAATAAAATTGTAGGGCAGTCAATTTCAAAGAAGTTGTAGCCATAGGCAAACAAAGTGCGATCACAGCAGTCTGTCGGATCGTTAAATGTATAGGAAGAGAGTAGAAGACAACCCGTTAATAACTTGATTAGAATTACTTCTGAATTCAAATAACCTAGAACTAGATTTTTACGATGACTCCACAACTTGAAGCGGCGGTTGCTTTGCAGTTGCGCCTTGCGCTAATCGCTGCCATCCGATCGCTCTCACTCACAGAACGTGAACAACTGCTCCAAATCCTGACTCAAAACGATTCAGCTTCAGATTCTCTAACCGACCTCAAAACGCTCAATGCTCAATTTCGGCAAGGCACTTCACTTAGCCAGCTACTGGTCACTCAAAACCCTACCACTGTGCATAACCTCAAAGATTTGACTCTTGAATTTTGGTCTGAAGAAGACTCAATTGAAGACTTTTTCACCTTCCTGCGGCAACAGCGTCAAGCAGTAATCTAACCAAACTGGTTAACCGCTTTGCCGGGAATAAATGTTAGTTTAGGACTGGTTGACCCTCCCCTAGAGTTATGTTCTATGACCCCTTTACTACCAGTTGTTCATAGCGATAGAGACATATTGGGAGGAACCCCTGTCTTTGTAGGGACTCGCGTGCCTGTTAAGAACTTGCTTGATTATCTTGAAGCAGGCGATTCTTTAGATCAATTTTTAGATCATTTTCCTAGCGTGAGCCGCCAACAGGCGATCGCAGCCCTAGAGTTAGCAAAAGAGATGCTAATTGCATATGCAAATTCTGCTGGATGAGTGCGTGCCAAGACCTCTCAAGCATGAACTGAGTGATTACGACATTCGCACAGTAGTAGAGATGGGATGGTCGGGTAAGAAAAACGGTGAGTTACTTCAATTGATGAACCAGGAAGGATTCACAGTTTTGCTCACGACAGACCAAAATCTACGATATCAGCAAAATCTACGACAAGCTGGAGTAGCAGTCGTCGTAATGGTTGCCTTAAAAAACCGCTTGCCTGAATTGATACCGTTGATTCCTGACGTTCGCCGAGTGTTGAATACAATTTTAGCAGGTGAAGTCATTGAGGTAATGAACTAAATAATTCTGTTGCAACTGTAAAGCATTGCAAGCTATTTAGAGTTCTCTGCTGAACGAAATTCCTATTCTCACTTGTTTTATACCTATAAAAGTGCAGTTCTGCGGCAGCTTCAACAGCAGACTCATTAAATCAACAGGTAGTTGACTTTAGAATACGAATTTCCTATCTTCTAGAGGTTAACAAGATGTCAGACTCAAATCTGAACGTCCTACCCTAGTTGAGACCAAGCGTATGAGCCTTTTTGACCAAATTTTGAGCGCTGTCAGCAACCCCCAGCAGCAAGCCAGCCCCGATCAGCTAGGCGGCATCCTCAACGTTGCCCAACAACTCGGTAGCGCTCACGGCATCGATCCCTCCATGACCCAAACCGTTCTGTCAGTCGTCGGTGGCTATGTACGATCGTCCCTTCAAGAAAAGCAATCGACAATGGGCGGCGACCAGGTACAGTCACTCGTCAATCAATTTAGTGGATTGGGCGGCAACCCTCAATCCGTGCAGGCGATCTTCTCTCCTGACCAGCAGCAACAAGTCACCAGCGACGTAGCCCAGAGAACCGGACTCAACGCTGGAACGATCCAGGCTATGCTGCCCGTGCTGATTCCGATCGTCCTCAATCTCCTGCAAAGCGGCGCAAACATACAAAACGCGCAAGCCGGAAACCCTGTCCTCAACGCCTTTCTAGACTCAAATCAAGACGGCAATTTGGATGTCGGTGACGTGATGGGTTTGGCTGGCAAGTTTCTCAGCCAGCGCTAACGATCGACCTGTGGGGAATCTTTCGCAACAGGCTTGATTCCCCAGACTGCAACCGACTTTAGTAACGAGCTTTTGTGAACGTCTTAGCAGGTGCCCCATTGCCGCTGCGGGGTTCACGAGGCTTTGCTTTATTGACCTTTAGCTCACGATCTAGCCATTCTGCGCCGTCTAGCTCTGCGATCGCTGCGTCTTCTTGGGCTTCGTCTTCCATTTCGACAAAGGCAAAGCCACGCTTTCTGCCTGTTTCTCGGTCAGTGGGAAGGCTGACTCGACTCACAGTGCCATACTCAGCAAACACTTCCCGAAGATCCTCTTCAGTCGCCTGAAAGGACAGGTTGCCTACGTAAATAGTCACGATTCTCTCCAAACCAGTTGTGAGGGCGAACTCGGTCAGGGCATCGAAGCGGTCAGTCATACCCTCCGGGGCAACTGTAACCGAACTCTTGTTCGCCAACGATTATAACTGAATCTTCCCAAAAATAGAAGCACAGCAAAGGCGTTTAGTCTAGCGATAAAAACAGGAATTCTTATCAGAAATGTGATGAAGTCTTATAAGCTCGCAACGGCTTTGCTGATGAGCAATATGAACTTTGACTTTGAGTCGATCGCTCTCCACAACAGCAGGTTAGACTTCACAAAAATTTATAGCTCTTTCTGTAAATAATTGCTCTAACACAGGTAATCAAAGAAACATGACCGTCCTTTAACCCGCTTACTTCTACAAATTTAGAAATTCTTTAGAATTAGGTGAAACGGTGTCTGAGCGGTCGTTCTGGTTAAACAAAAATTAACTTCATCTCAATACTTACGTAGAGTAAAGCCGAGTTTTTGAACGTCTTAACCTGGTCTTTAAGGTCTAGGTGTACCCTGATGAGGTTATCTCTATAACTGTCTAGACTCTATGGATTTTTCCCTGAATGCAACTCGTTTGAGACGGTCTATCCCTGTGCTCGCCCTGGTCTTGGGTCTAGCGTCTTGCACCTCTCAAACTGCTACCACGCCTACCGCAACAGGTAGCCCAGCGGCAGGTGGTGCGAGTCCTGCGGCTCCTGCGGCAGCGGGTGGTGCATCGGTCTCGATTAGTGGAGCAGGCGCAACCGCTCCTAACCCGCTCTATCAGCGGTGGTTTCAAGAATATAACAAGATTAATCCGAATGTGCAGATCAGCTATGACTCTGTAGGAAGTGGCGCAGGGGTGAAGCGATTCCTTGATCAAACTGTTGACTTTGGCGCAACCGATGCCCCGCTCAAAGAAGAAGAGCGCAAGGCACTGCCTGCCGATCGCGGTCAAGCGATTCAACTTCCCACAACCGGACTGTTTGTTGTATTTGCCTACAACTTAGATGGCGTAGACAACCTCAAGCTTTCTCGTGAATCATTCTGCGGCATCGTGGATGGGACAATCAAAGCCTGGAACGATCCTAAAATCGCTAAAGACAACGCAGGAGTCACCCTACCGAGTGATCCACTCACCTTTATTCACCGCTCCGATGGCAGCGGAACAACTGACATCTTCACCAAACACATTGCCAAAGCCTGCCCCAACTGGAAAGCTGGTTCTGGTAAGACTGTCGAATGGCCGACTGGAACAGGTGCCAAGGGTAACGAAGGAGTCAGCGCTCAAATTCAACAAACCAAGGGCGCGATCGGCTACACCGAATACTCTTACGCCAAAGAAACTAATTTGAAGACTGCAACCCTGGCGAACAAGTCAGGTGCATTTGTCACACCGACACCTGAATCGGCAGCAAAAGCCCTCGAAGGGGCGACTGTCCCGGCTGATTTTGCGCTGCAAGTCTCTGATCCTGAAGGTAAAGACGCTTACCCAATGGTCAGCTTGACCTGGGTCTTGCTGTACGAAAATCCCAAAGATCCTGTCAAAGCCAAAGCGTTGTCAGAGTTCTTACGCTGGGCTTTGAAAGACGGTAGACAATACGCCAGCGAGCTGGGTTATCTTCCGCTACCAGAGGATCTGGCAACAAAAGTGGCCGCAGCCTTGGATACTATCAAAGTAGCGGCAAAGTAGCGGCAAAGTAGCGGCTAAATAACGTTTGTCCTTCACGCTGGTATTGCTCCTCACCTCCACACTGCTTCCCTTTTGGTAGATTTTATGGCTCTGTCAACCAATCCCGCTTCGATGTCTACCGCCCGATCTGATTCGTCACGGCTCATTGACAATAGCTTTGTCTGGGTGACTGGCGTTTTTGCAGTTGGGGTCGGCTTAGTGTTGCTGGCGATCGCCTTCAATGTTGGCAAAGAAGCCATCCCAGCGATCCAGAAGTTTGGTTTGGGTTTTTTAGTCACCAGTCGTTGGAGCGTCAACGATGAAGTCTTTGGTGCATTCACCCAAATTTACGGCACGATCGTCACCTCCTTTATCGCCCTTCTGATTGCAATTCCGATCGGCGTTGGCGTGGCGCTATTTCTCAGCGAAGACTACCTGCCCGATCGCATCAAGCAGCCGATCGTATTTTTGATCGAGTTGTTGGCAGCAATTCCTAGCGTGGTCTATGGACTGTGGGGCATTTTTGTGCTGATTCCTCTACTCAGACCGTTTGGCATCTGGCTCAACAGCACCTTCGGCTGGTTTCCTCTCTTTAGCACCGCTCCCGCTGGGCCGGGCATTTATGCAGCAGGGATCATTCTATCCATTATGATTCTGCCGATCATCGCTGCCATCTCACGAGATGCTTTGGTCGCTGTGCCGTCTGAGTTGCGTCAGGCCGCCTATGGATTAGGGGCGACGCGCTGGGAAGCAATTTTTCAAGTCATCCTGCCAGCCGCGTTTTCAGGGATTGTCGGAGGTATCATGCTGGCACTCGGTCGAGCAATGGGCGAAACGATGGCAGTGACGATGGTCATTGGGAATTCCAACACGGTCAATCCGTCTCTGCTGTCTCAAGGCTCAACCGTTTCCTCGCTGTTGGCCAACCAGTTTGCTGAAGCCAGCGGACTCCAGGTTTCTTCTCTGCTGTATGCCGCTTTGATTTTGTTTGGCTTGACCCTCGTCGTCAACGTTTTGGCAGAACTGATTGTGCGCCGCTTTAGTCTAAAGCTCTAGTTAGTCATGAAGATGCTTTGGTTTGCTGAATTGGATTGAGGAAAAAATTTAAGATGACAAGTCCAGAGTTTGCAAGTTCTATCCCAAATATGAAGCGATCGCCGACCTCGCCTCGTACCTTATTCGCGTCGGCAATGACCATTCTCACCTTTGTTTGTGCGGCTCTGGCACTGATCCCACTGGTCGCTGTCATCTCCTACGTTCTGATCAAAGGCACCTCTCGCCTCAACTTTGAAGCCTTTACCCAGTTGCCGCCTGCGCCCGGAAGATCTGGCGGAGGATTTGGCAACGCCCTTGTGGGCACCCTCTACACAGTGGGCATCGCCTCTCTGATCAGCATTCCCTTTGGCATCATGGCGGCAATTTCGCTGTCTGAGTTTTATCGAGATACTCGGCTGGCAAACTGGATCACCTTTCTCACCAACGTTCTCAGCGGCGTTCCGTCGATCGTCGTAGGTGCCTTTGCTTACTCGACCGTGGTGTTGGCAACCAAGAGCTTTTCCTCAGTAGCCGGGGGGATTGCACTGGCGGTGTTGATGTTGCCGACGATCGTTCGGACTGCGACCGAATCCCTAGAAGCGGTGCCCAGAGATTTTCGGCAAGCAGCGATCGGGCTAGGCGCAACTCGGATTCAAACGACTTTATTGGTGGTGCTGCCTGCTGCCATTCCAGCGATTATTACAGGCGTGATGCTGGCGATCGCTCGTGCGGCTGGAGAAACAGCCCCAGTTTTGTTTACGGCCTCTTACAGTGGATATTGGGTCAAGTCTCTCTGGGAGCCGACCGCCACCATGTCGCGATTGGTGTTTGACTTTGCGACAGCCCCCTATCCCAATCAACAAGAACTAGCCTGGACAGGCTCTCTCGTACTGGTCGCATTAGTGTTGATCACTAGCATTCTTTCTCGTTGGATCATCAAACGCAAGTAGCCTCGTCCAGAATGATTGGATTCTAGGCACCTCTCACAGTTTCAATCCTCTATCCCACCTGAATCTATGACCTCCGAACTTCAGAGCGCCCGCAAAACCGAAACGGTGTTTCGCACCGAAAATCTCAACATCTATTACGGCAGCTTTTTGGCGGTGAGAGATGTGTCGATCGAGATCCCCAAAAATCAAATTACCGCTTTTATCGGCCCATCTGGCTGCGGCAAAAGTACCGTTCTGCGCTGCTTTAATCGGCTGAATGATCTGATCAAGAGCTTTCACATCGACGGCAAGATTTTCTATCATGATTCTGATCTCTACGCTGCGGACATTGATCCGGTAGCCGTCCGAAGACAGATTGGTATGGTGTTCCAAAAACCCAATCCTTTCCCCAAGACAATTTACGACAACATTACCTTTGGGCCGCGTCTGCTGGGCTTTAAGGGAGACATGGACGAATTGGTGGAGCGCGCACTCAAGCAAGCCGCCCTCTGGGACGACGTGAAGGATAAGCTCAAAGCACTGGGCACTGACCTCTCTGGCGGACAACAGCAGCGTCTCTGTATTGCGCGTGCCGTCGCCGTCCAGCCTGACGTGATTTTGATGGACGAACCCTGTTCTGCGCTCGACCCAATTTCTACCCTCAAAGTTGAAGATCTGCTGCAAGAACTCAAAGAAAAGTACACAATCCTGATCGTGACTCACAACATGCAGCAAGCCTCTCGCACGGCCGATCGCACCGCTTTCTTTAACGTGATCGCCAACGAAAAAGGTCAGCGAACCGGATATATCGAAGAGTACGATCAGACAGAAGTCATCTTCCAGGCTCCCAAAAAGAAAACGACTCAAGACTATGTGAGCGGTCGTTTTGGCTAATTTTTAGACCTTAGACCCCGGACTTGAGACTCTAAAACCAAGACCTTGAATTCTATTGAGTTTGAGGTCTTTTGTCTTGGGTTGTCCAGCCGCTATCCAACGATGGGTAGAAAATGTCAGCGCGATCGCTCCCCAGTGATCCCCTCAACCCTAATCACGGTACGATGAGGAAACTGTATTTTTGTTTACTGCTGGAGCGGCTTATGAAGCGATATTTGTCCCGCCTGCTGGCTCTGGTGTTGGTAGTGGCGATCGGGCTGTCTGGTTGCACTTCTGCTTCGCCAGGTGGCATGACCGGAAACTACCGAGAAGACACCCTTTCCTTGATTGCCAGCCTCAGATCTGCCCTAGAAGTTCCACAGGATGCGCCTGATAAAATTGCAATTCAGAAAGAAGCCCGTACCAAAATCAACGACTTTGCCTCTCGCTATCAGCGCGACACTTCGGTCATTAAACTCAACTCATTTACAACGATGCGAACTGCGTTAAATTCGCTGGCGGGTCACTACAGTTCCTATCCCAATCGCCCGGTTCCTGAGAAGCTCAAAAACCGCGTTGAGCAAGAGTTTCAGCAGATCGAGATTTCTTTAAAGCGCGGGGTCTAAGACTTCCCTAAACGCCGAATAAAGACAATCAAGCGTTCAAGCTTTTCCACCTGTAGATCTTTGATGGATGTAGTGCCTCCGTTCCTAAGAATTGCTAGGCAGCGGGTTCTACAAGTCACCAAAATCTACAGGTGGAAATTCTTTAAACGCTCGCTTCTGTTTTCATGAAGCGATTGAGCATAGAGACGGGCCGCTGCTCGTAATTCCAGGCAAAGGCGTGACGAAAGGCGGCATCTTGACAGGCTTGCAGTTGCTCAAATCCGATGATGTCATGGGTCAGCAAACTTTCATATTCAAAGGGCAACCTCACATCATGCAAGCCAGCATTGTCGGTGCAGATGGCGATATCCACTCCCGCATCAAAGCAGCGATCGAACACGTCCTTGAGTTGCTGAATGTCCTGAAGCGTCCCCGTTTTGAGATAAGTTGTAGGACAGACTTCCAGACATTGCCCTCGTCGCGCCACTTCTTTAAGCAGATTGGGATGCAGCAAAGGAATTTGAATGCCATGTCCAATTCGCATCAGATAAGGCAGCAGTTCGGGATAGCAGCCGTCTTTGGTTTCGTAGACATGCCCGGTGGTTTTGAGGTTGAGCGATCGCGCATAGGCATACAACTCGACCCACTCATCCAACCGCTCTGCATAGTGACTGTCGCCCCCCGCCACATCAACAGCGCACACATAATCAGACTGAGCCGCCAGATCGACGATCGCTCGATTCACTTCATAAGGCAGGCGCGAGTGCATACAGAGAATTTGGCTGCTGACGATCGGGTACTCAACAACCTGACTAGCTTTGCCCACAATTTCGACAATCTCAGCCATTTGATCAATTCGCTGGGTCTGAGTCAACGTATGATCGGTTCTCAGAAACGGCGTGTAGCGCAACTCTAGATACGCCAGATTCTCAAAGATGTAGGCCCCCCGCATTAAGCGATAAATGAAATAGGGTAAGGCTTTCGCCGTTTGTACCCCTTCTACCAGCGTGTGAAGCTCCAGATATTCGTCTAACGTATTGCGAGGGCGCGTGTAAAAGTCTTCAAATTCAGAATAGTCAGGAAAGCGATCGGCTAACTCTGACTGTTCGCGATGCAAGTACCGCCAAAGCACTCTGGGAACCACTGACCCGCCCAGGTGACGGTGAAGTTCTGCATATAAAGCCACAAGGCACCTCTTCTGATGATGTTCGTAATTCCTCCTATTCTGACGTTTGTCTCAAAAGTTGTCTGGCGCTCCACGATACCAATTGGGTGGCAATAGAGTCTAAACCTGTTTGGATGGGCAGTCGATCGCCGCTCTCTTCGTCCTCAGATCAAAAAGCGGCGAAGGAACCTCCTACAATGGACATATTGATTTCAGACACCGCGCACCCGTGTCGCCAGGTAGAGAGGGAGAAAAATTTATGGATTTAGTCGCGCTGCAAGGCGTATTAGATAACGTTTCGTTTGCCGTCCTGTTTGCCACAATGCTGATTTATTGGACGGGCGCGGCATTTCCTCAGATTCCGGTCTTACCTGCTTTGGGGACGGCGGGAATGGCGATCGCCAACCTCTGTATCGCTACCCTTTTGGGCGCACGTTGGCTAGAAGCGGGCTACTTCCCGTTGAGCAACTTATATGAATCTCTGTTTTTCTTGGCCTGGGGCATTACGGCCATTCACCTGTTCGCTGAAAATCGCAGCAGTAGCCGTCTGGTTGGGGTCGTGACCGCTCCCGTCGCGATGGCGATCACTGCGTTTGCAGCTTTGACGCTTCCTGATACGATGCAGGCTTCGGCCCCCCTGGTTCCCGCATTAAAGTCTAACTGGCTGATGATGCACGTTAGCGTCATGATGTTGAGCTATGCGACGCTGATGGTCGGGGCGCTGCTGGCGATCGCCTTTCTCATCGTCACTCGTGGTCAAAATGTTGAATTGCGCGGCAGTTCAGTGGGGACGGGTGGCTATCGCGACAAATCTTACCGACTCAATCGGGCGGAGGATTCTCAATCACCCACAATGGCACTGCAAACCGGGGGCACGGCTGTTTTAGAATCTGTTGCGACTCAAGCCGTTCCTCTCTCTCCTCAGCGTCTCAGTTTGGCAGATACGTTGGATAACATCAGCTACCGCGTGATTGGGCTGGGCTTTCCGCTGCTGACGATCGGCATCATCGCTGGTGCAGTTTGGGCAAACGAAGCCTGGGGGTCTTACTGGAGTTGGGACCCTAAAGAAACCTGGGCGATGATCACCTGGCTCGTCTTTGCGGCTTATCTTCACTCGCGCATTACCAAAGGTTGGCAGGGTCGTCGTCCCGCTCTTCTCGCCGCTACCGGATTTGTCGTTGTCTGGGTATGCTATCTGGGTGTTAACCTTCTAGGCAAGGGACTTCATAGCTACGGCTGGTTCCTCTAATCCCGCCTCGACCCTACTCTCCTTTCCACGATTAGAACCCACATGGATAACGGATACTCCCCCCTTAGAGATGATGAAGTGTTGTTTGTCGATCGCGGTCGCGTGTTGATGACCAATCCGACGTTCAAAGTCATCGAGTTTTTGGATGCGCTGGCTCAGGCTATTAGCGATCGCGAAGAAGACTGGTCAGAAGATAAAGAAGATTGGTTTGGTGACGGTCTAGCCTGCGAGGCCTTGCGCTTTGGGACGGGTGGCTGGCAGCGAGGCAGGGTGAGGATTCGATTAGAATTTATTCCTGAAAAAGTGCCCAACAAACTGCCTGAACGATCGTCCGCTTCCCGTCCTTCAGAACAGCCCCTAGAAAGAATTCGCGCCAAGCCGATCGAGACGTTTTACCAAGACCCTGAAGACGATCGCTACTAGATGACTCGCCTCCTCTGGACACCGCTCCACGCTCGACTACACCGCACGCTCAAAGAACGCAGGCTACTCACAAAAAGTCAGTCTGTGCTGGTAGCGGTTTCTGGAGGTCAGGACTCGCTCTGTCTCATTAAGTTACTGCTGGATTTGCAGCCCAAATGGAATTGGAATCTGGCGATCGTTCACTGTGACCATCGCTGGCGCTCCGACTCCGAGGAGAATGCGGGCTTTGTGGAGAGACTGGCGCGATCGTGGCAACTTCCGTTCTTTCTGCAAACGGCGGATCAAATTCCAAAGAGTGAGGCAGACGCGAGAGAATGGCGCTATCAGTGCTTTCAAGTGATCGCCCGTGAGAATTATGCTGCGATCGTCACCGGACATACTGCCAGCGATCGAGCCGAAACTCTGCTCTACAATTTGATTCGAGGCAGCGGTGCGGATGGGTTACAGGCATTGAGTTGGAAGCGAACCATCTCCCCCACGCTCAACCTTGTCCGTCCGCTGCTAGACACAACGCGCGCTGAAACTGCCCAATTTTGTCAAAATTCCCACCTTCAAATTTGGCAAGACAAAACCAATCAAGACTTAACCTACGCCCGAAATCGGATTCGTCAAGAGCTATTGCCTTATCTGCAAACCCACTTCAATCCGCAAGCAGAGCAAAATATCGCCCAAACTGCCGAACTCCTCACCGCCGAGGTTGAATATCTAGAAAAAACAGCCGCTGACCTGAGAGAAAAAGCTACGAATTCGTCAGGGCTAAATCGATCGCGCCTTCGATCCATTCCCCTCGCGCTACAGCGTCGCATCATTCGCCAACATCTTCAAAAAACGCTGACAATTAACCCAAACTTTGAGCAAATTGAGAAATTCGCCGCACTGATCACGGCTCCCAATCGATCGCGTACTGATCCCTTTCCGGGCGGCGCGATCGCTGAAGTCCAAGACGACTGGATCGTGGTCAAAACTTAAGCAGCGATTATTACTCTCTCCAGAGCGTGTAGCATCTGCACAGAATGATGAGTCTTGAAGTCGTGACTGTCGCCTAGCCCCAAACTCCATCTCACCAAAAAGTTCTCATCTATTCTGGCGAAGATGGTTATTTTGTAGCTGAGGTGCCAAGTTTACAAGGCTCGTTCCATTTCAGAACTGCTTAACTGGTGGCAAACTCTGGCTTGTTGGTGAGGTTAGTGACAATTTGCTGGATTTCAGCGATTGCGCCATTCTGATTATTTTTTGCCTCGTGGACTTGGGCGATCGTTCCGTGTAGTCCTTCAATCTGATATCTCAAACCATCCACCGCATCCTGAATCGGTTGCAGCATGTCTTGGTAGAGATTGACTTTACCCATCATTTCCGCGGCAGTCGCTCTCTGGGATCTCAGCGTTTCTTCCAGGTGTTTTAGCTCGCTGCGGGTAGCTTCTTGCTCGGTCGATCGACCGTTCACCATCTGCTGGGTTTCCTGGATGCGACTGCGAATTTGCTCAAGCTCACGCTCGATCGTTTGTAGCTCATCTGCCTGTTGCTGCCGCAAGAAATCAATCTGCTCAAACACCTGGCTCAAATCAAAGTTACCCTCGGCTGCTTCTGGGTCACTCTTGCCCTGTCTGCGAGCTAACACCGATCGATGCTGCCGCAAGGTTCCTTCCTTCTCCCTGAGACTGCGACGCTGACCCACCAAAGTTTCATTGAGAAATTGATAAGCGTCTTGTTCGTCAGCGAGTTCGGCTTCCAGAGCGATGCGCTCGTAGTCCCCAGCCTGCCCGATTTTAACTTTGAGTTCCTCAATTTCTCTCTGCTTAAACTCTAACTCTTCCTCTTGTCCGTTGACGAACCCAGAAGACATCTCAAAGTCGCGCAAAAATTCTTGAATCCGCCCTTGAAGCTCCTCGATCGACATCCTCTCCAACGCGCCGACATCGACAGAACTAATGTTTGCATCCATGCCTTCTGCAAGACGAAAAAGCTGCTGGTGCAAGTCTTCATGGTTTTGAATTTGCAGCCTCAATTTCTGAGCGTACTCTTCTTTAACCTGCAAAACTGCCTGCTGAAGTTTTACCTCGGCTTTCGCCTGCTCTAAAGCATCTTGTGCCTGATGCCACTCTTGCCAGCGACGATCGAGATCCTGAGCGCTGTGCTCGATCGCATCTTGAGACTGCTGAAGGGACGATCGCTGCTGCTCCAAATTTTGCCAGTGGTGGCTGAGAATAGCCTGCTTTTGGGTGACCAACTGTGCCACCTGATTAGCCTGTTCCTGCATCGCCTCTGACGAGAAGGCCGCGCCGTTCAAGCGATTTAGCAGATGTTGAATCGCCTGCGCCTGCTCATCATCCAAAACAGAGGCCGACTGCATTTCTGTCTGCCGCTCTTCAAACTGGCGCTTTTGCCCCTGTAGCTGCTCCCACGCGCCCTGCATTTCCTGACGATTGCGCTCTAGCTCCTCGTTTTGGCGCGTCACCTCATCGCGAGTGATCTCAAACTGCTGGCGCTGCTGCTCAAGCTGCTCAAAGTCTGCCTCAAGCTGCTCAAGCTGCTCACGACGGGCTTCCATCTCCATCTCTCGCCGATTTAACTCTTGACTCTGGTAGGTAAGAGACTGCTTCCATTGCTCGATCTCTTCTTCCTGAGTCTTAAATTTCTCTTGCAGACGAGAAAAGTTTTGCAAGATGCTAACCAGTGGCCGACCCGCTTCCTGGACACGCTGCACCTGCTTGCTGGCAGTCAAGTCCACTAACAAAAGCGTCCCAGAGGTAAAGCGACTGGCTTCCTCAGATTGAATCGATTCTTCACCAACAGCGCTCCAATTCTGCTCAGTACGCTGACAAGCAAGCAACTTGAGTTCAGACTTACCGCCGCCGATAATTCCGCCCTTTTTTTGAATGACTTCTGCTAGATACAGCACGCTGATAGCCCTCTTCCGTGTCTACGCCCAATCCTAAGATGTAAGTTGCCCCAATGAGACAAGTCCATCTCTATTCTTTTTTGCTTTGACAAATCTTCTGACAAATCTGGTGAACTGCGAAGGTTAACTCTACTCAACTCACGTCTGCTTAAGCTGAATGTACTGATGTTGTTTGAACGGTTTCATCTGGCTAATGAGTGAATCATACTGAGAACGATCGAGCTTTGTCACACCCTAAATCCGTTGTCTGTTCTTGAGTTTTAGGCCGCCCTAAGCACTCAAGTTGCATCAGTTTAATCAAACACCAGAGTCAAAAAAACCTCTGATTTACGCCTCATTGGGCAAACAGGCAGACTCTAGCACAAGATGCTATCTCACTTGGATGCAGAAGTCACGTCATTCAATAAATTGCAGAGCGTGCCGCTTTGAGTGAGTTCCCTGCTCTATAATCTAGCACTGCCATCCGCGATCGCTCTGCCTTATCTTAGACAATAAAGCTTCCCGCAAAAGATGGAATCTTAACGTGGCGTGTTACTCCAGTTAAGTTAGTAGATACAATGTTTGCACACCAGACACTAGCTTGCTGCAAAAAGATTTGCCAGAGAAAGAATTGCTGTTTGAGCAAGCGAGACTTTGAAGTATTTGCGACCGCACCTTTGAAGTCACGCCGTTCTCTCTGACCCTAAAACTTGAAAGGATCGCCACACCCAAGGGCAGAATTGAACTGAGCGCACCGATCGTAGCCGAGGAGAGGGTTGATGCAGGGACAGTTGAGTGAAATAGACATCCGCAGCATCCTGCAACTGATCGAACTCGGTCAGCGCACAGGCGAGCTTTTTGTCGAAGCGTATCCTTCATATTTATCTGTGCAAGAGTCTCGTGTTCCAAAATCCTTGAGCGGTCAGTCGTGGTTCGTCTTTTTTCTCAACGGTCAAATCGTCTACGCTGGAGAAACCGAAGGCAATCTGTCTCGACTACGCGACTATCTACATCGTTACAAAGCAGAAGATTCGCTAGAAGGGGTGGCTCTGCCGTCGATCGCCGCTTTTAATGCTCCAGAATACGGTTACCTGTGGGCACTGCTCGAAAATCACATTCTCACCCCAGCCCAAGGGCGCACCATCATTGAGAGTATGGTTCACGAAACTTTGTTTGACCTACTGAGTTTGCATCAAGGCTCGTTTATTTTTGAGATTGGCACCCCCTTGTCACCGCAGTTGATGACGATGGAAATCGCCCCACTCATGGCTAAGACCATCAAGCAAGTGCAGGAGTGGAAGCAGCTTCATACTCATTTACACTCACCGGATCAGTGTCCGATCGTGGCCAATTCGGCGGCTCTCAAAGAAGCCCTACCCGAAGCCACGTTTAGCACACTCGATCGCTACGCAGACGGCAAGACCTCACTTCGACAAATCGCCCGCTATCTGAATCGCGATATTTTCACGGTGGCCAGAGCGATTTATCCCTACGTGCAAAAAGGCTGGCTACACCTCGCTCAACCCTACACCGAGGAAACGGCAACCTCAAAAATTCGACTCCGAGACTTGGGGCTGTGGCAACCGACCAAAACTCCCAGAGTTGTGTGTATCGAAGACAGTGCTACTGTTCGCAAGACCGTCGAGTATATTTTGAACCAGCACGGTTACCAAGTGACGGCGATCGATAACCCCCTCAAAGCCCTCAGCCTCGTCTTTCAACTCAAGCCAGACCTGATTCTCTGCGACATCGCCATGCCCGAACTGGACGGTTACGAAATTTGTGCCATGCTTCGCAAATCGACCGCCTTTCGGCAAACTCCGATCGTCATGCTCACAGGTAAAGATGGATTTATCGATCGCGTCAAAGCTCGAATGGTCGGCTCGACAGATTACTTAACAAAACCCTTTGGAGAAAGTGAGCTATTAATGTTGCTAGAGAAATATGTCGGTTTGGGGCAGCCAGACCAACTCAAGTCAGACACGTTGTTAGCAGATGCCCTCGCGGATGGATTAGAAAGCAACCGCACCTAAACCCGCTATTTTTAACGAGAGTCTGATTATTTCAATGATTGAGGGTACTTTAGTTAATACATGGTTTAAGGTAAACAGCGTGGGTTTTTCCCGTCAATGGTTAAGCCAGCAAGCAGGTAGGGGGTTATGAGTACAGTTCTGGTCGTCGAAGACAGCGTTACTCAACGGGAAATGATTACGGATCTCCTCAAGGGGAGTGGGCTGAGTGTCACCGTCGCCAGTGATGGGGTCGAAGCGTTAGAGCAGATTCAGGGTCACTGTCCTGACCTGGTAGTGCTGGATATTGTCATGCCCCGCATGAATGGATACGAGGTCTGCCGCAGACTTAAAGCTGATCCAAAAACGCAAAAGGTTCCTGTTGTGATGTGTTCTTCAAAAGGTGAGGAGTTCGATCGCTATTGGGGGATGAAGCAAGGGGCAGATGCGTACATCGCAAAACCGTTTCAGCCGACTGAGCTGGTGGGGACGGTCAAACAACTGTTGAGAGGCTAGGAATTGATGTAATGGTAGGGAATCCAGATTTTTTAACAGGGCGGGGGCAAGACCAGGCACCTGAGTTCCAAGAGCTAGAAAGCCCTGAAGGTGAGTTGCATTTGCGGTTCTATATCTCTTCGGGGAATGAATTTGCGCTGCCTGCAACTGGGATTCGAGAGGTGCTTTCGCCATCGCCCGATCGGATTACCCCAGTTCCCAATGTTTCTCCGCTGCTGTTGGGGACGCTCAATGTGCGCGGTCGCGTCGTTTGGGTGGCAGATTTAGGACAATTTCTGGGAGATTCTGTACCCCTCAACACAGACAAGCCCGAAATATCAGTGATAGCCGTGGAAGACCAAGACATTATGTTGGGGCTGGCAGTTGAACGAATCGTTGGCATGGAATGGCTAGACGTTGAGCATGTCCAGATGCCCACAGCCATCCCAGACAGCGTTGCCCCGTTTCTACGCGGAGAGTGGGTGTTAGACGACTCAGAGAAGCAATTCTTAAGACTGCTCGACCAGGTAGCCATTCTACGATCGGCACGGTGGGCAGCATAATGAATGATCTAAACCTGGTAACACTCTGTACAATCAATGCCATGAAGCGACATTTAACGGAGCGATCGAGAAGCACTTTTGCCTTCCCGACAAGCATTGATCTCAATCAAGTGTATTATTCTCACTTTACACCGACTGCTCACTTTTTTCTAAGTTTAAGATCAGACAATCAGAGCAGATCTTCTAGCGCACACACGCACTTGCAGGAGAAGGCACATGGCACGCGGGACTGATTTCGCCCAAGAATATCAACAGGCTGAAAGAGCCTACATGCAGGGCAAGTATGATGAAGCTGCTGGAATTGTCGATCGCCTAGTCAACGAGTACCCACAAGACCCCAGCGCTCGACTCTTGCGAGGTCACATCTATTGCTATGGTTTGCAGCAGTATGACATTGCTCAGGAGCAGTATCAGACCGTTCTCAACCTGACTTCTGATGCAGAATTTGTAGACTACGCCAATAGCGGGCTTGCTTATGCCAGTCAGTTTGCTGGAGAATCTGACGGGGGAATTGGCAACACCGAAGACTTGTCGCTAGAAAGCAGTCCTGACGACCTTGGTTTCAGCCACCAACCCGTAACGCAGCAGCAGCCTGATCTAGACTTTCCGGCGGATGATTTTTTGCTGGACGACATGGCTCTGGAGGTCAATGAGCCTGCTGCTTCACGTCGAATTGATGCCTATGCCGACCCGTTTGAAATGAACGACTCCAACGGGGGGGCACACGACCCCAATGCGGCGACCTTTGCAGCAGACCAGTTTGCGTTTGATGAGCCGATCGAGCCTCGCAACTCTGGATTTGCCGCCAACAGCCTGGATGAATTTCCAGCTGCGATGGACGACTTCGACAGCGTTTTCTCCAACTCAGACTTTACCGACAGCAACGACTACCCACCCGCAGAGTTAGACGATCCCGATCGTTTCCCTGCATTCCCGACTGAGCCAGAATTACCCACCAACAATCACGAAGATACAGTCCGCCCCAGCTTCAATAATCGCGTCATGGGCGAAGACACGCTGTTTATGGGTGGCCCCGATCTCTATCAGTCAGATGCTGAGTTTGCACCACCGCCTGAGCAAACTCGGTTTGATGCGCTCTACAACAGTTCTGCTCCGCCGCCTGATATGAATTCCTCATCCTCTAGCAGTCAAAGCAGCGTCGATTTTCTGGATGACTTTGAAGACTTTGACGATCTGGGCAATTTATCCGACTTTGACTTATCCGAGGACTCTGCGGGGTTTACCAGTCCTTCGGTCGGGAGTGCTTTTGGGCTGACAGGCAATAGCATGGCCACCGCTTCCGATCGCTCCTCCGCGATTGAGTTTAACGACGATCGCTCGACCATTCGAGAAGACGAACTGTTCAGCATTTCCAGTGCCTCTGAGCAAGTTCCCACCTTTACCCAGCTAGACAATCCGCCAGAAGAAGCGACCCCGACGATCGAGCAGGGAATGCTGGCTCCCCTCGAAAACTCGACCCTTCCAACCAAGCAGCTAATTGTGGCTGGGGTCGCTGGAATCGCTTCAGCAGTCGCCGTTGCTCTGGTCAGCTTTGTTTCTTCTAACCTAGCGGCCCAGCAAAAAAGCCCTGAAGTCGTTTCAGAGGTTCGCAATGTAGGCTGGTTGATGACCGGAGCTGCCCTGCTTGCCGGGACAGGAGCCAGTTTTGCGGTTGGACAAGTGGTTGCAAAGCAGATGAAGCGATCGACCGATGACCTGCAAGCTCAGTTTGATGCGGTTTGTCAGGGTAACCTGAGCGCTCGTGCCACCGTTCATTCTGCTGACGAACTGGGTCAATTGTCTTCCAGCTTTAACCAGATGTCACGGGTGATTTTGACGACGACGAGCGAAGCGCAGCGCAAGGCCGAGGAGCAAGAGCAGGCCAAAGAAGACCTCCAGCGTCAGGTGATTCGTCTCCTGGACGACGTGGAAGGCGCAGCAAGAGGCGATTTGACGGTGCAGGCCGAAGTGACAGCAGACGTATTGGGAGCGGTGGCTGACTCCTTTAACCTGACAATCCAAAACCTGCGAGAAATTGTGCAGCAGGTTAAGACGGCGGCTCGTCAAGTCAGCACAGGCTCGACCGAAAACGAAATGTTTGCCCGCAGCTTGTCTTCTGACGCACTCCGGCAGGCTGAGGAACTTGCAGTGACCCTCAATTCAGTCCAGGTGATGACTGACTCGATTCAACGGGTAGCCGAAAGTGCTCGTGAGGCTGAGGAAGTTGCCCGTTCTGCATCGGCAACTGCTCTCAAGGGAGGGGAAGCCGTAGAGCGGACGGTAGCCGGGATTTTAGAAATTCGCGAAACGGTGGCTGAGACAACCCGCAAGGTCAAGCGTCTCGCCGAATCGTCTCAAGAAATTTCTAAGATTGTCGCCTTGATTTCTCAAATCGCCTCTCGAACCAACCTGCTCGCTCTCAACGCCAGTATCGAAGCAGCAAGGGCTGGAGAAGCTGGAAGAGGATTTGCGATCGTCGCCGATGAAGTCCGTCAACTCGCCGATCGCGCCGCCAAAGCCTCCAAAGAAATTGAGCAAATTGTGCTGCAAATTCAGAGTGAAACTGGCTCGGTCATGACTGCAATGGAGGAAGGCACCCAGCAGGTGATCGAAGGAACTCGACTGGCAGAGCAAGCCAAGCGATCGCTTGAAGACATTATTCAGGTGTCTAATCGCATCGATACGCTGGTTCGCTCAATCACAGCAGACACGGTAGAACAAACCGAAACCTCGCGCGCGGTGGCTCAGGTGATGCAGTCCGTCGAACTCACTGCCCAAGAAACTTCTCAAGAGGCCCAACGAGTCTCTGGTTCACTGCAAAATCTGGTGGGTGTTGCACGGAACTTGTTGACCTCGGTAGAACGGTTCCGCGTGGAGACTGTCGAGCGCAAATAGCTAAAATCTTCTAAAGACCGCGCACAGCAGGCAGGGTTCATTAAAGCATCTACTCAGGACAGGCACCACGATCGACGATTCACTCAGCACTTCAGATAAGTTACACATCTTCTCAAAGACTTAATCCCAGCTAAGCGTCTTGCCGGAGATCACTCTATTAAGGAAAGGGACATTGCGATGCAGCCGGAACAACAGCAGCGAATCATGGGCTACTTCATTGAGGAGGCCAAAGACCACCTTAATACGATTGAGCAGGGTTTGCTGAATCTGCAAGGCACGATCGACGACCCAGAAATGGTCAACGAAGTCTTTCGGGCAGCTCACTCAGTCAAGGGCGGGGCTGCCATGTTGGGGTTGAGCAGCATTCAGAAAACGTCTCACCGCCTGGAAGATTTCTTTAAGATCCTCAAGGAAACTCCTGGCATCCGACCCGACCAAAAGCTAGAATCGCTGCTGCTACAGGTTTTTGATACCCTTCAGGAGCTACTAGAGCAGCTACAGGGCCCCTTTGGTTTGACCGAAGAGGCAGCCAATGCAACGATGACGGGAGTCGAGCCTGTCTTTGAAGAACTCAAACAGCACATGACCGTGCTAGAAGGGCAAGGAGCGGCCATTGTGGCCGCGAGTTCGAGGGGCAAAGCTGCACCCGTACCTCAGCCTATCAACGCATCGCAAGACAGTGCTCTACTGCTAATCTTCCAAAGCGACGTGCCTGCTCAACTGCGAGAAATGCTGCAACTATTTCGTCAGGCAGAGGCGCTTTCAGATGGGCGCGATCGACTCCAAGAAGTCTGTCGTGGCTTAAAAGGACTGGGAGAAGCCTTTGATCTGACCCAATGGTGTGAATTGGTTGAAACAGCCAGTAGGGCGATCGCCGATCCCAATAATTCCTACCGATCCCTGGCTCCGATCATCCTTAAAGACCTCAAGCAAGGACAGGAATCCATTCTTGCCGGGCGAGCAGCCGACGTTGGGCCGAGTGAACAACTGCAAGCGCTGGTTCCTGTGGAAGTGCTACCCGATTTGGCAGTAGACGGCGACCTGGTAGACTTCTTTGCAATCGCGGACGAGCCTGACCCGACTGAGCCACTCGACCTGAGCGGATTCGACCTTGCAACATCTGACCCTGGGCTAGACTCACTAGATTTGAGCGATTTGGAGTTGAGTGATCTGAGCTTTGAGACTGCTTTATTTGAGTCTGAAAACAGTCTAGCTGGGGAAAACGAGCGAGTTGGGGCGATCGATCTCAACGAGATTTCTGCTGAAGCAGACCGCAATGGCCCTGAAGTTGGCATGGCAGAACTCAACAGTCTGGCTGATCTGTTTGAAGGTGAAATGCCCGATCTAGGTTTCACCTGGCAAGAAGAAGAAGTCATCAACCAGACGACCTCAACGTCTAGCCTGGATGGACTATTTGACGCAGAAGACAGCAGCGATTTCTCAGACTTGTTGTTTGAAGCATCCAACTCTATCTCTGCGGATAGCACGGTTGATTTCAATGGCTTGTCGGGGGGTAGTCTACCAGGCGACGCTTCCGGGGCTGTAGAGGCAGAAGCTGACGATTTTGGCTTGCCTGACTTTGATGCCAACCTTTCTGAACTGCCAGACGCTTCTATCCCAGGGTTAACGGCTGCTGACCCCTTTGCTGACCTCAACTTGGAAGACCTGGGAGACCTTGACACCGCATCTGTGGATAGTCTGTTCGATCGCACTGCTGAGTCCTCAAATGCCCCACTGGATGACCTGGGCGAACTGTTCGCAGGGTTGGATGAAACCGACCTAAACTTTACGCAGTTTTCAACCGCCTCGACAGATGCCCTGGATGCACGATCGTCAGCGTCTCCGTTTGAGGGTTTTGACCTTGATGCCAGTCTGGAGACTGCAACCGTCCCCGAATCTCTCGCTGACGAACCTTGGGGCGATCTGGGTGACTCTCTCTTAGAGTTCGAGGCAGAACAAGCGCAAACTGGATCAGGTGACTCGACAGAAGACGCTCTGTTTGACCTGACCGACTTGACCGATACAACCCCAAGCCTTTTGGATGAGCCAATTCAATCACCCGAATCTATTTTGTCGATCGAAGAAGTGGGTGACCCTTGGGGAGAACTGGAAGCCTCTGCAACCTCAAGCTTGGAGACCGATCTAAACCTTGAATCGCCTGATCTCATATTTTCAGAGGAGTCTGTTGAGCCTCTGGATGATCTGTTTGCCGAGACTGACAACCCAGCAGACCCCATCTCAGCGGATGCCGCCCTGTTTGGCTTTGAATCTTCGTTAGAGAGCGACGATCGCAGCTTTGACGATCTCCTCAACCAGGATTTGTCTCAACCGATTGAGTTTGCTGAACTGGGAGAAACCTTAGCGATCGATCCTTCCGTGGTCTCTACGCCATCCGACGAATCATTAGAGCGGCTGGATTCTTCTTTCGACCTCTCCTCAAGTGAGCAATCTGATCTTGACGAGCTTTTAGCAACTGAGTCTAGTCAAAATGACCTGAACCTGGAGCTAGACTCCCTTGAGGCAGACTTCCTGAACCTGGAAGAGACTGAAGAAAGTTTGGATAGTCTCCTGGAAAACATCACCTCAACAGACTTAGAAACAAGCTCCACGTCAGGTTTTGAGGCAGATTTAGGAGATATGGCTGGACTCTTTGAGTCTGAAAACTCCCTAAATTTTGACCTGAGCGAGACTGCGGACGTTGAGCTAGACAACCTGTTTGAGGAACCCACTGATCCATTAAATCTATTTGCTGAAGAGGCAACTCTGAGCCTTGACCTGCTAGAGGAATCGAAGGTTGCAGAAGTTGAAGTTGAACAGTCGATCGCTGCTTCAAGTCCTGACGATTTTGATCTCGACTTTGGCGACAGTGAAACTTCCACAGACGATCTGGATAGCCTTCTAGATTTGAATGCTGACGACGAACCAGCTTTTGACCTGGATCAAGCATTCTCAAGCAGTGCGACAACGGATGACCTGAATGGGTTCACACCACAAACCCCAGAATTGGATGCCCTCTTGAGCGAAGATCTGACGCTAGAACTGGAAGAAACCCCAACGTCTGAAGCTGCCTTCAGCCTAAAAGACGAACTGTTTGGCTTCTCCACTGAAGAACCTGCCCTTGGGCTGGATGAGGCATTCTCAAGCAGTGAGGACACCCCTGACCTCAATGATTTACTCAACCTGGACTCGCTAGAAACTTCAGAATCTAGTGTTCTCTCAAGCCAAGACCTGACGCTAGAACTGGAAGAAACCCCAACGTCTGAAGCGAGTCTGAATTTACAGGACGAATTGTTTGGCTTCTCCACAATTGAGGACACCGAAACACCTGACAGCCTAAACGGATTTGCCCCGCAGGAAGAAGCGATCGAGGAATCTCTAGACTTTTTCCTCACCGATTCGCTTGACCTTGAGACGACTTCTCTGTTTGAAGAAAGCGAACCCGTCACAGACGATCGCTCCAATAGTCTTGACTTCGCCGCAGAGGGTGAATCTGAGCCAGCGATCTCTTCGAGTTACACTCAGGGGGTCGCCGATTCTGATGACTTTGATTTGTCCTTTGCTGACCTCGACACGCCCACTTCAGAGACAGCCGACGACGCGCTGTTTGAGGGGTTAAACCTGGATGACGATGAAGAACCCGCCCAACCGATCGCCGATTCAGAGTTTGGCCTCGATTTTGGTCTTGCAGAGTCTCCAGATGACAGCCTTCTAAACGAGCTAGACCTGCCTGAAGTTGCCGACTCTGATGCAGCCTCTGATTTTGACCTGGCATTTTCTGATCTGGAAGCTGAGAGCGATTTAGATGATTTAGCGAGTGTTGACCCCTCTGATTCCTCAGAAGGTGGTGGATTTGACCCTCTGTTGGGTGCAGGAATTGCGGCAGCATCCCTGGGAGCGGGCTTGTTTGCAGCCTCTCGCGGAGACGATCGCTCATCGGTTGAACGTAATGTTGAGAACGAAGATGACGATCTCGACCTGCTCTTTGGCAGCGACTCTCCTGACCTTGCAGACAGCCCTTCTCAACTTGACGACCTGGATGACTTGCTGGGAACCGACTCACCCTCAACCTTCACCAGAGCCAACGAATTTAGCGATCTCGACGCACTGTTTGGCGAAGACTCCACAGAAACCCTATCCGACCCTTCAAGCAATCTTCTACAAGAACCCGCCGATCAAGCAGCCTCCGATCAATTTGACAATCTAAGTAGTCTGCTTGGTGAAGAACCTAACTTCTCACAACAAGCCCCAATCGGTGAAAACTTCGACGATCTAGAGTCCTTATTAGCAGACGCTCCCGGAGCCGACCCTCAAAATGCTTTCTCTACCGGGGACGCAGACACTGAGTTTGACGATCTAGAGAAGATGCTGGAGGATGCCGATAAAACGATGGGAGGTACTCCCTCTGTCAAAAGTCTGGGTGTCACTCAAACAGGACGTAGAGCCAACCGTCCCGGAAAAGTCTTCAGCGAACAGACGATGCGGGTGCCCGTCAAACATCTGGACAACCTCAGCAACTTGGTCGGGGAACTTGTCGTTAATCGCAACAGCCTTGAACAAGATCAGGAAAGACTGCGACAGTCGCTAGACAACCTGCTTTATCAAGTTCAGCAACTCAGCGACGTGGGACAGCGGATGCAAGACCTGTACGAGCGATCGCTCCTCGAAAGTTCTTTGCTGGCCAGCCGTCAACACCACCGGACTCCTACTAACTTGGGCAGCTTGGCACGGGACAACCACGCCACTTCTACGAGCAGCAACTCAATGGAGTACGATCCTCTAGAAATGGATCGCTTCACAGGCTTTCACTCGCTCTCGCAGGAGATGATCGAGCTAATTGTCCGAGTTCGGGAGTCTGCGTCTGACATTGAGTTCATCGTGGATGAAACGGATCAAGTGACGCGAATGTTCCGGCAGGTGACGACCCAACTTCAGGAAGGGCTGACGCGATCGCGCATGGTGCCCTTTGCTCAGACAGCCGATCGAATGCCTCGTGCCGTCCGAGATATTGCCATGAAGTGTGGCAAACAAGCAGAACTTGTGATCGAGGGTCGTGACACGCTGATCGACAAAATGATCCTGGAGCATTTGTACGATCCGATGACTCATCTGGTTAACAATGCGATCACCCACGGGATTGAAACTCCAGATGTGCGGCGGGCAACAGGTAAGTCTCCAACAGGTCGCATTACCATTCGCGCTTTTCATCAAGGGAACCAGACAGTGATTTCGGTTTCAGATGATGGGGCAGGGGTGGATGTCGATCGCGTCAAGGCAAAGGCGATCGAGAAAGGCTTGGTCACGCCCGCCGAAGCCAGAACGATGACTCGCTTAGACATTTACGATCTGCTCTTTCATCCAGGGTTTACTACCAAAGATCAGGCAGACGACTTTTCGGGTCGTGGGGTCGGCATGGATGTGGTTCGCACCAGCTTGAGTGAGGTTCGAGGCGCAATTACAACCGATTCTGCGTCTACGAAAGGAACGACGTTTACGATTCGCTTGCCTCTGACGCTGAGTATTTCTAAGGCGCTGTGCTGTATTAGCGATCGGGCGCGGATTGCTTTTCCGATGGATGGGGTCGAAGATATGTTCGACGTTCCCAAGGAGCGGATTCAAACCAACGCCGAGGGGCAAGCCTGTCTTTCTTGGCGCGATGCGCTACTACCCTTGCGACCTCTCACTGAGCTGCTAGGATACAATCGCCACTTGAGTCGAGGCAACGTCTACGGTGGCAATCAGGAAGACGATATGGTTTCAGTCGTCGTGCTGCGGAGTGCGGGCAACTTTTTGGCGCTGCAAGTCGATCAGGTGTTGGGCGAGCAAGAAATTGTAATCAAACAGCTAGAAGGCCCCGTTCCCAAACCAGTGGGTGTAGCAGGTGCGACCGTGCTGGGAGATGGGCGAATCATGCCGATCGCCGATGTGTTAGAACTGATCGACCTCTCAATGGGTCGGATTCGTCGCGACGTTGGCACAATGTGGGATCAGGGCGCGTCTCAGAATCCTAACGAAACGCTCACCGTCAAAACTGAGCCAACCGTATTGATTGTGGACGACTCGATCACAGTTCGCGAACTGCTTTCAATGACCTTCAACAAAGTGGGGTATCGAGTTGAGCAAGCTCGCGATGGTCAAGAAGCCTGGGAAAAACTGCGGGCGGGGCTGCCTTGCGATATTGTCTTCTGTGACATTGAGATGCCTCGGATGGATGGGTTAGAATTGCTGTCTCGCATTCAAAAAGATCCCAATCTCAGCAATTTGCCGATCGCCATGCTGACTTCTCGTGGAGCCGATCGTCACAGACAAATGGCGGTTTCTCTTGGCGCAAGTGGCTACTTCACAAAGCCTTATCTAGAGGAGGCCCTTCTGGATGCCGCTCAGAGAATGCTGAAGGGTGAGGTCTTGATTGCGGGTGGTGGGAATTAGAGGGATGAGGGAGAACTTCGATGATCTGTTCCCCCTCTGGGGGTAATCCGCTGCGCGAGGAGGGAGGAGGGATGAAAAAATCCGTTAATTCTTGAGTCCCAAAGTCCCTTAGTTTGTTTTGACTGATGATAGAGGGTAGAAAGCTCAACGTTACCAGGTGACTCGATCGCGCAATTTCTCAAGCAGTTTGGGGCCGACTCCGGAGACGCGATCGAGGTCGTCTAGTGAAGAAAAGGCTTTTTGTTGGCGAGCGGCGATGATGCGGGTTGCAAGTCCGGGCCCAACTCCAGGTAAGGCTTCAAGTTCTGCTTGTGTGGCGGTGTTGAGGTTGACCTGTTGACCAGAAGAGGCCGAGGGTTTGGGAGTCGGAATGGATTCCTTGTGGGTCGCTTGAAGCGACCCCTTGCGGGTAACTCGAAGAGATCGTCCCTTGTCTTCTCGTCCCTTGTCTTGTCCCTTGTCTTGAACAGAGGCAGTTGGTGGAGGAAGCGCAGCAGCAAGTTGAGGACACTTTTGGCGCTGTTCTTTGATCTTGCGACGAACGGCAGGCGGAACACCCAACACGGCATCCCCGTAGAGTCGCTCAAATTCTCGCTGAAAATGGGCAGCAACCAAAGGACTGGAAATGACTAGCAGCGTTTCATCATTGCCCTGATTAGCGGCAGTTGTCCAGTTGTGGGAGCCTGTGATCACGGTTTCTCCATCGACGATGCCAAATTTGTGATGGAGCAGATCGCCCGGAGGAAGCCGAGGAATGCCAACCGTGGAGATCGGATCTGACCAGGGACGATTATTGGGTTCGGATTTACAGTCGTCATTAAGAGCAACGCCCAACATGTCCAGACCTTCGCTATAGGAGCGGTAGATGAAACCAGGATCGATCAGGGCGCGAATTTGCCGTCCTTGCTGATGTTGAGGTTCGAGTAAATTGACCAGCGGCTGATCAGAAAATACAAAAAGCGCCAGGTCGATCGACTGTTTTGCCTGACTCAAGGCTTTGCCGATCAATCCGTTGGTCGTTTGCGTCCAGGGAATGGAGGCGGAGGAAGGGGAAAACTGCACCTCGATCGTCACCCCGCCCACATTTATCTGTTGAGAAGGACGATGAGGTTTTTTCGTCCCAAAACGGCTGTCTTGTTTGCCTCCGGCCCCATCGCCCCACATCAGGTTAAATTCTTGGGTAAACAGCGCGGCTAATTCTGGACTGTCAATTTTGAGCAAATTGTTGGCGTTGCCTCGACTGCTGGGGGACTTGAGATCGCCATGAACGTCTGACAATGTGAAGTTAGCCGACGTGATAATCAGCGATCGCCCATCCACAATCACAAATTTATGGTGCATCAAGTGGCTACCACGGGAGCCGTCAGCGGTGTCGTCAATGCGAGGAACTTTGGCGTTATCCAGCATCACCAGGGCATCGCGTTGATTGATTTCGGTGGGGCTGAGTTGTCCGTCGCCGTCTTGATCGATAAGCTTGCGAGATTCATTGAGGCGATCGCGCTCCCGTTCGACCAGTTTCTCGATTTCGTCAGGCGTAAAGCTGCTAAACGGACGCGAATAGGTGTTTTCTAAAATGACGCGCACTTTGACCCCTGCTTTTTGGCGATCGCTCAACGCCTGAGCAATTTTGGGCAATCGAAATTCTTGTACGGCCACATCGACGCTGGTTTGGGCAGACGCGATCGCATCCACCATGATCTGTTCGAGGTCGTCGCCCGATCGAGTCTGCTGGCGATAAGATTCCGTATACTCTGCCGCTGGGTTGTGGTTGGTATAAACCTGAACGGCGGTTTCTTGAGGAAGCGAAGCGGGGCGAGAAGGCTGGGGCTGGGCTTGCTGACAGGCGGCTAAACATAGCGCTAACGCAGTTCCAGTCAGCGTAAATTTGAGAAAAGGAAGAGGTTGCACCGCAGATTAAGAGAAAGCTTTGCCTCGGTAGAATTCCCAAATGCGCTACTCTATCTCCGTCTCTTTCTTCCCAAGTTGAGACTTTTGTCAGGTTTCACCCGCTTTGAGCCGTCTAAGCTGAAAATAGAAAGGGCAGTCCGCAATTTTCTCGCTGACCGAATCGTATGCAAATTTATCTCGACTATAGTGCTACCACCCCGACACGACCAGAAGTGATCGCCCTGATGCAGCAAGTTCTCACAGAGCAGTGGGGCAATCCTTCAAGCCTACACGCCTGGGGACAGCGAGCCGCCACTCTATTAGAACGGGCCAGAGTCCAGGTGGCGCGGTTGGTTAATGCTCCATCGGAGGCGATCGTCTTTACGTCGGGGGGCACTGAGTCGGATAACTTGGCGGTTATGGGGGTCGCACAGCAGTACACCAGTCCGCAGCATGTGATCATTTCCAGCGTTGAGCATTCTGCGATCGCTGAGCCAGTCCGGTTACTCGAACAGTGGGGTTGGCAAGTAACAAGGCTTGCGGTCAATGCAGTGGGTCAGGTGCGTTTGCAGGATCTTCAAGCGGCGCTGCAACCGAATACGGTGTTGGTGTCAGTTATTTACGGTCAGAGCGAAGTGGGAACCATTCAGCCGATCGCTGCTCTAGGTGAGATCGTGCGCGCTCACGGTGCTTTGTTTCATACCGATGCCGTTCAAGTGGCGGGTCGGCTGCCGTTAGATATGCAAAGGCTGCCCGTCGATTTGCTGTCGCTGTCTAGCCACAAGCTTTATGGGCCGCAGGGAGCCGGGGCGCTGTACATTCGTCCGGGGGTTGAATTGGTGCCGCTGTTGGGTGGAGGCGGTCAGGAATCAAAAGTACGATCGGGCACTCAGGCGCTTCCTGTAATCGCTGGGTTTGGTCTCGCAGCAGAATTGATGGCTGAAGAAATGGTGATCGAGACTCCGCGCTTAATCCAACTTCGAGAACGGCTGTTTGATCGGTTGTCAGAAGTAGCGGGGTTGGTGCCGACGGGCGATCGCTGGAATCGGTTGCCTCACCATGCCAGCTTTTGTCTGGAGTACGCAGATGGAGAAATTCTCAGCGGCAAAACGCTGGTGCGCCAGATGAATTTAGCAGGAATCGGCATCAGTGCGGGGTCTGCCTGTCATAGCGGCAAGCTGGTTCCCAGTCCGATCTTGACAGCGATGGGATACGGCGATCGTTTAGCAAAATCAGGAATTCGCTTAACGTTTGGACGCGACACCACAGAAGAAGATATCGACTGGACAGCAATGGTTCTCAAGCAGATTCTCTGTCGTCTGTCTCCAGAGCCTGTTTTGACCAAAGTTTGAGCCATTAAATCTGAAAGTTATTCTTAGGCTCGAAAATTAGACCACTCCTCATTCTGGCGGTTAAAACCGCACCTACAAGAACGAAGTCTGCCTTCGCAGACTAGAAAAATATCTTAACCTGTGAAGCCAGCAGCATCCGTCAGTTTCATCAATCCTTTCTCAGCTAATGGCTCCAGCGGGTTCTAGCCCCAGTTCTGCAAGCAGACGATCGCAGTCAAAATATTCTTTGATCATCTGGCAGACGTACTGATATTTGATCGGCTCATGTAACCGAACTTGACCAAAGGCGCGATCGACGATTTCCACCGTCGTCAAGGTATCGAGGTCAACAGACAGAATGGGAATTTCTAGATCTTCAGCCCGACTGATAATCGCTTTGGAGGGAGGAATGTGTCCCGTTAGAATCAGACATTGAGTAGAGGTTTCTAAAGCGGCAAGCTGCAAATCAGTGCGATCGCCCCCCGTGACCACCGCCATGTTTTGTCGCGCCCGAAAGTATTTGAGTGCAGAGTTGACATTCATTGCGCCGATCGTCAGGCTTTCGACCATTAGATCGAGGCGATCGGGACGACACAACACCTCGGCTTTGAGTTGTTTGACCAATTCACCCACGCTGACACTGCGAAGAAGCTTACTGCTGGGCAAAATTCCAAACAGTTTGATGTCGTGTTTTTCAAGAAACGGTCGAACTAGCGTCTCGATCGTCTCAACTTGGTCAGACGGCACATCATTGATCACCACGCCGATCAGATGGTTTTGTAGCTGCTCTTTGGCGGCAATCAGCCCATCTAATAGCAAGAGCGAGTGAAACCGCGCCACCAGCAAGACCGACGCTTGAATTGTGTGTGTAATCTGGTGTAGAGACAAATCAAACAGCTTGCCCTCCTCCAGCGTTCCTGACCCTTCGAGAATCACGAGATCGCCGCTCTGCTGTTGGCTTTGTTCAAAAAGCTGTTGACGATAATCTGTCGTGTCTTCTCCCAAAAGCCGCTTTTGCACCGTGTCGTTGTCTAAAGTCAGCAGCGTTGATTGAAGGCGATCGTCTGCAAGCCCTAACGTCTGGGCGACAAACTGCATGTCTCCATCATTGTCATCCATCTGAGATTGACCCCAGCCGCCTGCTAGAGGCTTACCATAGGCAATATCTAACCCTTTGGCTTTGAGTTGATGAGCGATTCCTAAAATGGTCGCCGACTTGCCGCTATAGGCTTCGAGCGATCCAATCAACAGATACTTTGGGGACTTGGGCACGTCCTCACTCCGGTTAAGTGCTTGATTTGGGCGATTGTCTAGGTCAAGAAACTGCAAATTGCGCGTTTCTGCTGTTGAGTGTCTGACCTGGTTACTATTCTAGGGGGATGTAGATACCTCTAGCGGTAAAAAATAGTCACAACGCAGTTTAATTTCAGCGATCGAACGTTTGTGAAGCAGTCATCGTGCGATTGGTCACAATACAGATCGGTAGGATTCTAAGAAGTGCGAGATAATTAACCCAGAAAATCCGATCAAAAATCCGATCAATATCAAGGCAGTTTTTGGATCACGCTTCACTCAAAAATGGTTGCCTTTGACCGCTCACAACGATCGCTAAACTTCTGCAACTGGATTAATCCCGCCATGAGCAAACCCGTTGTCATTTGTGTAGATGACGATTCGACGATTTTGGAAAGTCTCAAGATCGAGTTAAAGCAGCTATTAGGCAGAGATTGTCTCGTCGAGACCGCAGAAGGGGGTGAGGAAGCGCTAGAGCTATTTGATGACCTTCAGCGAGACAAATGTGAAGTGGCTCTGGTTTTGGCGGACTACATTATGCCCGGTCTCAAAGGAGATGAATTGCTCAAGCGGGTTCATGAATGTTCACCTAAGACGTTGAATATCATGATTAGCGGACAAGCGGATCTAGAAGCCGTGAGCAAAACGATTCGAGAAGCCAAGCTCTATCGATATATCAGCAAGCCGTGGCAGCCCGAAGATTTGAATATGGTTGTGTTGGAGGCGATTCAAAGCTATCTCAAAGATCGCAAACTAGAGATGCAGTCTCTTCAGCTACAACACGCGCACACAGAACTGACGCAGCTTTACCAAAAAGTCGAACAACTCAACGTTAATTTAGAACATCAAGTTCAGGAACGCACGCTGCAACTTCAGCAAAAAATGCAGGAGTTAGAAACGCTCAGTCAGGTCAAGGAAGATTTTCTCTATGCAGTTTCTCACGATTTGAGAACGCCGCTGATGGGGATGTTGTTGGTGTTAAAAAAGCTGCAAACTAAGCCTGGAGAAGTCCTTCCACTCCCGCGGCCTGTCTTGAATCGGATGACTGAGAGTAGCGATCGCCAGCTACAAATGCTCGATTCTCTATTAGAAGCCCATTCCAGCGACCTGGTAGGACTGAGCCTGCACCGTCAGCCGATCGACTTAAAAAAACTGGTATCTGCGATCGTTCAAGAACTTGAACCCTGGATCAGTGAACATGGGGCAACGCTGGTCGATCGCTGTCAGGTCAAAATTCCGCTAGTCCAGGCTGACCCAACCCAACTCAGGCGCGTCTACGAAAATCTGATTGTCAACGCGATCAAACACAATCCCCCTGGCATCTGTCTGACGCTGAATATCGAACTAGAGCCTTTGGAAGTGCGCTGTACGATTCAAGATGATGGAATTGGCATGACCAAAGCGGACTGTGACGGGCTGTTCGATCGCTATGTGCAGGGCAATCGGTCTCTAGAAAATCGGTCTCGTCGATCGCTAGGTCTGGGGTTGGGGTTATATCTTTGTCGGCAGATTATCACGGCCCACGGGGGACAAATTGGGGTGAGCAGCCAGATTGATCAGGGAGCGACGTTTTGGTTTACGTTGTCGATCGGGGCAGGGATGGGGGAGAACTTTGTTCCGCTGGGCGTGAGGGATGAGGGATGAGGGATGAGGGATGAGGGATGAGGGATGAGGGATGAGGGATGAGAAGGGTTGAGTTGGGCGTTTTGCTTTAGGTTCTTGTTTGCCCTATGACTTCTAAAATTTCGCTTCAGGTTGCGATCGTGGTGCCGCTGGTGATCCAGATGGTGGGGGCGGTGGGGGCAGTGGGATATTTTTCGTTTCGCAATGGGCAGCGGGCGATCGATGATTTGGCGCATCAGTTGATGGATAACGTCAGCGATCGCATTACTCAACAACTGACTCACCATTTGGAAACGCCACGGGTGATTAATCAGTTAAACACGGACACGATCGCGCTGGGGCAAGCCGATCCGCAAAATGTCAGCAGTCTGACTCGATCGTTTTGGAAACAACGGTTTTTGTTTGACTCGATGAGTGTCTCGGCCCTGTATTTTGGCAGCGCTCAAGGCGATTTTGTGGGATTAGGATTTCAGTCGAACGGCAATTGGGAAGTGGGACGATCGGATCGCTCTACAAATCGTCGATTTCAAAGCTATGCGATCGATATTGAGGGCAATCCTACAACGCTGCTGGCGACCAAGAAGCCCTACGACCCGCGCCAGCGCCCCTGGTATCAAGCCGCAGTCACTGCAAAACAGCCGATCTGGAGCCCGATTTATCTTGATTTTGCAGAACAACGACCTAAAATTACGCTGGCTCAACCGCTGTATAAGTCAGGCAAACTGCGCGGCGTGATTGGCACTGACTTTGTGTTGTCGCATGTGGGCGAGTTTCTCAAGCGACTGGAAGTAGGGCGAACGGGCAAAACCTTTGTCATAGAACGATCTGGCGCATTGGTGGCGAGTTCGGCTGATCGTCAAACGCTGCTGGATGGGCAAAAAAAACGACTGGCTGCTTCTGAAAGTGACGATCGCTTGATTCGATCGACGGCTCAACATTTGCAACAACAATTTGGCACCGTAGCGGACATTGATAGCAGTCAACAACTCAGTTTTCGGCTTGATGATCAGCGTCAATTGGTGAAGGTTGCTCCGTTTGCCGATCGCTTTGGCTTAGATTGGCTGATTGTCGTCGTCGTGCCGGAGTCCGATTTTATGGCAACCATCAACGCCAATACTCAGAGAACGCTCTGGCTCTGTTTGATTGCGTTGGGCATTGCGATCGGGTTGGGAATTTTGGCGGCGCGATCGCTGACTCGTCCCATTCTCAGACTGGTTGCGTCGAGCCAAAAAATTGCTCAGGGTGAATTTGACAAACCGATCAAAATTGGCGGCATTCAAGAACTCAACGTGCTGGCCAATTCTTTTAACCACATGAGCGGTGAGATTCAACAATCTCGGCTACGGCTAGAAGACTACGCCCGATCGCTCGAACAGAAAGTCTACGATCGCACGCAAGCCTTAGAAAAAGAAGTCCAGGAACGCCAGCAAGCTGAGGAAATAGCTAACCAGTCCAATGCTGAAATGCAGGCGTTGTTTAAGGCGATGGATCAATTGATTTTTGTATACGATCGCCACGGCCGCCATCTCAAAATTCCCTCAACGGGTCGCAAAACGCTGATGTATCGCCCGTCAGGAACTCGGTTGGGCAAGACGCTGCATGAGATCTTTCCGTCTGAGATTGCCGATCGCTTTTCGGGCTACATTCTGCAAACACTGGAGACACAAACGACGCTGGATGTCGAGTACAAACTGACCATCAACGGGCAAGAAATTTGGTCAGATGCCAGCATTTCTCCCATCGACGAAAACTCTGTCGTCTGGGTGGCGCGCAATGTCACCGATCGCAAACAAGCCGAACAAGAACTCAAACAGGCAAAACTGACCGCCGATGCCGCGAGTCGAGCCAAAAGCGAATTTTTGGCCAACATGAGTCACGAACTGCGATCGCCCCTCAACGCCATTTTAGGATTTGCCCAACTGATGCAGCGCAGTACTCGATCGCCCGACGAGCTAGAAAATCTAGACATCATCACCCGCAGCGGCGAACATTTGTTGGCGTTAATCAACAGCGTCCTCGACCTCTCCAAAATCGAAGCCGGACAAACCACCCTCACCCCCACCGACTTTGATCTCGACTACTTTTTAGACGATCTGAGCGCCATGTTTCATCTACGAGCCGTGCAAAAAAATCTGCGGATGGTCGTCGATCGTGCCCCCAACACTCCCCGCTTTCTCCGAGCTGACCAAACCAAACTCCGCCAAATCCTCATCAACCTCCTCAGCAACGCCATCAAATTCACCACCCACGGCACCATCACCCTAAGCGTTAGCTCACCTCTTCACTGCTCACGCCTCACGCCTCACGCCTCACTCTCCTTCGAGGTCAAAGACACCGGGGCGGGCATTCCTCCTAACGAACTCGACACCATCTTTCAGGCCTTTGTCCAGACTGAAATTGGCAAAGCGGCGAGAGAAGGCACCGGATTGGGACTGTCTATTAGCCAAAAATTTGTGCAACTGATGGGCGGCGAGATCACCGTACAGTCTGAGGTCGGAAAGGGCACCTGCTTTGCGTTTCACATTCCTGTCTCTGTGGTGGAAGCGGCCCAGGTCAAATCACAACAGCCGCCGCAGCGAGTAGTCGCCCTTCAAGCTAATCAACCGTTGTACCGAATTCTGGTGGTAGATGATGCAGTGATCAATCGTCGGCTATTGGTCAAGCTGCTAGTTCCCCTGGGGTTTGAGGTCAGAGAAGCCAGCGATGGACAAGCCGCGATCGCCCTCTCTCACCAATGGGAACCACACCTGATCTGGATGGATATGCGAATGCCAATTTTAGACGGCTATGAAGCCACCAGACAGATCAAATCAACCACCAAAGGACAAGCGATTGCCATCATTGCACTCACGGCCGGCGTTTTAGAAGAAGAGCGATCGGTGATCCTTTCGGCAGGATGTGATGATTTCGTTCGCAAACCCTTTCGAGAATCTGATATCTTCGCCATCATGCAAAAACATCTCGGTGTGGAATATATCTATGCAGACACTGTTTCTGATCAAGTTGATCATTCCAGACAAGAAGCGTTAACGATCGAGTGTTTTAGCCTACTTCCACCAGAATGGGTTTTGGATCTCAAACAAGCTTTGTTAAACGTTGACTTAGAGTTAGCTGCAAGAACGATCGACCAGATCAAAACGCAGAATCCTGACTTAGCGCTCGCGATTCAAGCTTGCATTGACCGATTTGATTATGAGCAGGTATTGGAGGTGATCTCATGACTGATTCTCTTCCCAATCTTTTGGTCGTTGATGACACCCCTGATAACCTGCGTCTCTTAGTCGGACTGTTAACTCAGCAAGGGTATAAAGTGCGTCCTGTCACCAGTGGAAAGCTGGCTCTGACGGCGGCTCAAGGGTTTCCGCCTGATCTAATTTTGCTCGACATCAATATGCCCGACATGGACGGATACGAAGTGTGTCAGCGATTAAAGCAGAACGATCGAACTCGTGAGATTCCGGTTATTTTTTTGAGCGCGTTGACGGATGTGTTTGATAAAGTCAAAGCCTTCTCGGTGGGTGGAGTTGATTACATCACAAAGCCGTTTCAAGTCGAAGAAGTGATCGCAAGAATTCGCACTCATTTGGCACTGCGATCGCTCCAGTCTAACCTACAACAAAAAAATCAAGACTTAGCAGAAACACTAGAAGAATTACGGTCTACACAGGCCCAGTTAATTCAGTCCGAAAAGATGGCCGCTTTGGGTCAATTGGTTGCGGGCGTTGCTCACGAATTAAACACGCCTTTGGGAGCGATTCGATCGTCAGCCGACAATATGACCCATGTTCTCAAACAAGATCTACCAGAACTGCCACAATTTCTGCAAACCCTTTGCCCAGAGCGACAGCAAGACTTTTTTGATCTAATTGCCCAATCGTCAGAAGTCAACGCTCCCCTATCGACGCGAGAAAAACGTCAATGTAAGCGATCGCTGATCGAGCAATTACAAACTCACAATATTGATAACGCTGACGTGATTGCTGACACACTGACTGACATGGGACTTTACACCCCGCTACCTAGATTTCTAGAACTGCTACAAGACGCTCACAGCCCAGAAATTTTGAATGTTGCCGATCGACTGACCTGTTTACAAAGAAGCATTCGCACTCTGGTAAGTGCTAGCGATCGAGCCGCCAAAGTGGTGATTGCGCTCAAAAGTTACGCTCATCAGCAGTCACAAAGTTATCTTGTCGAAGCAGACATTCTTGAAGGCATCGAAACCGCTCTGACCCTCTATCACAGCCAAATCAAAACTGGAGTTGAGGTGATTCGTCACTATGCCGATTTGCCGCCAATTCTCTGTTACCCCGATGAACTCAACCAAGTCTGGACGAATTTGATTCAAAACGCGCTGCAAGCGATGAACTATCGAGGAACGCTGGTGATATCGGTTGGCATGTACGATCGTGAACTCAAAGTAAGCATCTGCGATAACGGGCCGGGGATTCCTTTGGACATACAAAGCAGACTATTTGAACCCTTTTTTACCACCAAACCGAGAGGCGAAGGCAACGGACTGGGATTAAGTATTGTCAAAAAGATTATCGAAAAACACGAAGGAACGTTAGAAGTAGACAGCCATCCGGGTCAGACAATTTTTACGGTATCCATACCGATTCGAGGAGAGGCTTCTGTTTAATATGTATCAAGATTTGCCGCGATCGGTGCGTTTGTGGGGAATGGCTTGTCACTTGTCAGCGATCGTTTGTGCCCCGTGTAATTGTGTGCTGATTCCTTTCGTCAGTTTGATTGTGCCTTATCTAGTCTGGATTGGCGGTCGTGACCAGCATCCTTTTGTCGATGATCAAGGGAGAGAGTCGCTCAACTTTCAGATTTCAATGGCTATCTATGCAATTTCTATTGGCATTCTATTCATTTTTCTATTTCTGATGACCTGCGGAATGATGTTTAGTTTGCCAAGTTCTGGTAATTCTATGGGGATTGTTTTTAACTGGTTATTTGTGGGGCTTGTCTCTATAGTCGCGCTGTTTGGATTCTTTCAAATCGCTGTGATTATTCTGGCTGCGGTCAAAGCTTATAATGGTCAGTCTTACCGATATCCGTTTACGCTGGGATTTTTGCACTAAGACGTTGGACATTGGACAAAGACCGAAGACTTTAAATGCTGCTCCGTCTCTTGTCTAAAGTCTCCTGTCTAAAGTCCCCTGATATTAAACCCTAACCTCAAGCTTTTTTCCTATGGTTTTTTCTTCACAGTCTCAGATTGGTGTAGCGATCGTGGGTACGGGCTTCGGTCAAAAAGTTCATATTCCCGGCTTTCAAGAACATCCGCGCACAGAAATTGTCGCTGTCTATCATCGCGATTTGCAGAAAGCTCAAGAGATTGCCAAAACTCACAATATTCCTCACGCCTGCACGACTGTAGAAGAAATCGTCTCCCTGCCAAATGTCCACGCTGTCAGCATTTCAACGCCGCCGTTCTTACACTTTGAGATGGCCAAAACAGTGCTGAATGCTAGAAAACATTTGCTTTTAGAAAAACCCACAGCCCTCTGCGTTTCAGAAGCCAAACAGCTACAAACTCTGGCGCTCCAGCAAGGCGTTGTGACCACAATGAACTTTGAGTTTCGCTTTATCCCCGCGTGGCAACGATTTGCCGAATTGCTGGCAGAAAACTACGTCGGGCAAAAACGCTTGATCAAAATTGACTGGCTCGTATCGAGTCGAGCCGATGCCTCCCGTCCGTGGAATTGGTACGCCCGCAAAGATCAAGGCGGCGGTGCCCTGGGCGCGATCGGTTCCCATGCGTTCGATTACATTAACTGGCTGTTTGGCTCCGTCGATCGTCTGTCTGCCCGTTTACAAGTCACCGTTCCCCAGCGCCCCGATCCGCAAACTGGTGTCTTAAAACCCGTCGATGCCGATGATGTGGGCATGATCATGCTCGAACTGTCCGATAGCACGCCCTGCCAATTTTGTCTAAGTGCCGCCACCTATCAAGGACGAGGCCACTGGGTCGAAGTCTACGGCGATCGAGGCACTCTAATTCTCGGCAGCGACAACCCAAAAGACTACGTTCACGGCTTCAAACTTTGGGGCAGTCAAACGGGCGAAGCCTTGTCAGAATTAGAAATTCCCAAACGGCTGGCTTTTCCCCAAGTTTACGCAGACGGCAGAATTGCCCCCTTCATTCGAGTCGTCGATCAGTTTGTACGAGGCATCGATCGCCGCGAATCCCTCTCCCCCTCTCTACAAGAAGGCATCGCCTCACAGCAACTCATGGATCTGTGCCACGAATCCAACGAAACCGGAACTTGGGTGAATGTACCCGATCGCTAACTTTCACAGAAGACAGAAGCGTTAAGCTGACATCAGTTCGATGAACGCTTCGCTTCGCTTTTAGAGCCAGGAACGCCCCCTAAATCCCCCACTAGGGAGGGACTTTGAACCAGAATTCCTCTCTTAAAGTCCCCAAATTGGCAGCTTGGGGGGCAGAAGCCGTGAACAACGAAGCGGAAAACCTCTCATCGAATTCACGTTAAGCTGCATTCTCGCCTGAAGTCTAGAATCCACACCTCATCCCCTGCAATGCCCGACCTGATTTACAAATATCCCCCTCTCTACCCTGGCATCTTGCTCAAACGCTACAAGCGATTTTTTGCCGACATTGAGTTAGCTTCGGGCGAAGTGATTACCGCCCACTGTCCCAATACCGGCCCAATGACGGGTGTGTGTATTCCTGGTAACCCCGTCCAAGTGTCTCGCAGCGACAACCCCACTCGAAAACTGGCTTATACCTGGGAAACGATCGCCGTCAGCGACAATGGCTCCCCCGTCTGGACAGGCATCAACACCGCCCTCCCCAATCGAGTCATCAAACTGGCGCTAGAGAAATATTTGTTTCCTGAATTGGGAAAGTACAGCACGATCGCCTCCGAAGTCCCCTACGGTCAAGAAAAAAGCCGCATCGATTTCAGGCTCACAGGCGGCGAATTAGAGCGCCCTCTCTACCTCGAAGTCAAAAACACGACCTGGACAAACCAGACGATCGCTTCGAGGGATTTGCAAGGAGTCGCCCTCTTTCCAGACACCGTGACCACCCGTGGACAAAAACACCTGCGAGAACTGGCTGCCCTGCTACCTCAACACCGAGCCGTGATGCTCTACTTTATCAATCGAGGCGATTGTGACCAATTTTCGCCCGGAGACGCAGCCGATCCGCTGTATGGTCAATTATTGCGCGAAGCGATCGCCCTCGGTTTAGAAGTGCTGCCCTGTCGATTTGAGGTAACTACTGAGGGACTTAGCTACCTGGGATTGGCGAAGCTCGTGGTTTAGACGGAGAAAGCGATCGTTCTTAACCGTTCTTATATGAAGATTCTGCAAAGCAACCGTGTTCTAACGAGCATTGAGGGAATGTTGAGTCAGGAAAATTTCCGGCTCACACAGGACTTTTGTGCTTAAATGAGCCTTAGCATTTGTCCAAAGAAATTCTGTCGTTCACAACTCCTACTTCTTGTGCATTTACAGAAATTCACCTGTTTTCTCCTGAAAAATCTATGTCGAGGAGTGAAGGAATGAATCACCTCAAATCGTTGCGGACTCTGGCTAGCTCTACCTTTGCAAAGCGACTGCTCATCATCACACTCGGTATTGCAACCGCGATTACAGTTAGCTTAAGTCAGACTGTCGCAGCCGTAGAGCCAGGATCAACCGAGATCGCAACGGGCACTTGGCAAGGGGCTTCCTTCCCAGTCGAAAACTTTCAGGGCTACACCTCTCCTTTTGGCTATCGTCAATCACCCGATGGCTACTACAATCAGGAATTTCACCGAGGGCTAGATATGGCGGCTCCCGAAGGCAGCTACATTCGCAGTTGGTGGACGGGTCGAGTTGTTGAAGTGTCTGATAATTCCGCTTGTGGCACGTCTATCGTGATCGAGTCGGGCAACTGGGAACACGTCTACTGTCACATGCAAGGTCACGTCGAGAAAGATGGAAACGGGCAATATTTGAGCGATCGCTCCGGTGGTCTGCAAATCTACGAAGGTCAAGCCATCCCCGCAGGTGCCCGAATTGGTCGCGTCGGCATGACAGGTCGCACAACGGGCCCACACCTTCACTGGGGTCTCAAGTATTCCAGACAATGGGTTGACCCTGCCTTGGTGCTGAGAGCCATGTACGCAGAACAATCAGGTGGACGATCGGTGTCTAGTAGACCTGCCAACTAGAGAAACAGAATATTTAGGGTGTTCATTGGGTTATTCAATTCGGGTTAGTCAATTCGATGAAGCTTTTTCCGCTGTGATATTTTGCCCTTGTCCCTCAGTGATAGGAAATTCAGGGGCGGGTTGGATTGATAATCGCAGCGCAAGATTTCACTGAATTCACATTAGACTAAATAATCTCAATAATAAAAGTTCCTCCGTGTCTACCCTAAATCTTGGGCTACGGAGGAACTTTTTCTGAATTTAGCTTTAGTACTGCTCCCTTAAGCGTCTTTAGCAATGGCAACAGAATCTTTGACTCCAGACATCGCTGGCTGTGGAGTTTCGCGGTAGTCTGCCACAATCTTGAGAAACTCTTCACCGTCGATCGTCTCTTGTTCTAGCAGCAGATCGACTAAGCGATCGACCAGAGGACGATTCTCTCTAATAATGCGGCGGGCTTCGGCATGACAGCGGACGGCGATTTCGCGCACCTGGTGATCGATCTGAACGGCGACATCTTCAGAATATTCATTGCGTGGGGTAAAGCCGCGACCCAAAAAGACTTCGTTGTTACCACCGCCTTCGAGGGCGACTAATCCCAGGTCAGACATGCCGTAACGAGTCACCATTTCTCGCGCTAAGTCTGCAATGTAGCGCAAATCGCCGCTGGCTCCAACCGTCACCTCTGACTCGCCAAACACTTCTTCTTCGGCGGCCCGACCTCCCATCGCGATCGTCAGCCGATCCAGCATCCACGCCCGACTATAAAGCCCACTATCAATCATGTCTTCGTCGATCGCAGGTTGAGCAAAGCCGCCAATCCCCCCAGAGCGAGGAATGATGGTGACTTTGTTGAGTCCAGAAGTTTTGAGAACAGTCATCAGTAAGGCGTGACCAACTTCGTGGTAGGCAATCAGGCGCTTTTTCTTGCTGTCGAGCAGCGGCGTTAGGGTCAGACCAATGGTGAGACGGTCGATCGCGTCATCAATTTCGAGCGGAGTGACGGCATCTTTGCGGCGACGGGCCGTGAGAATGGCCGCTTCGTTGAGCAGGTTGGCAAGCTCGGCCCCCGAAAAGCCAGGAGTCCGACGGGCTACGGCTTCTAGAGAAACTTCGGGAGCCAGTTTTTTGTTGCGAGCGTGGACTTCTAAAATTCGCAACCGACCCTTGAAGCTGGGCAGATCGACCGTGACTTGACGATCGAAGCGTCCCGGACGCAGCAGGGCAGAATCTAACACATCAGGTCGGTTGGTCGCAGCAATGATAATGATTCCTGTATTGCCCTCAAAACCGTCCATCTCGGTCAGCAACTGGTTGAGGGTTTGTTCTCGTTCGTCGTTACCGCCGCCAATTCCGGTGCCGCGCTGCCGTCCTACTGCGTCGATTTCATCAATAAAGATGATACAGGGAGCGTTTTCTTTGGCTTTTTTGAACAAGTCACGGACGCGAGAAGCTCCGACACCGACAAACATTTCCACAAATTCAGATCCAGAGATCGAGAAGAAAGGCACGCCAGCCTCACCCGCGATCGCTTTTGCCAGCAGTGTTTTCCCCGTTCCAGGCGGCCCAATCAGCAAAACACCCTTGGGAATCCGCGCACCGACAGCCGTAAAGCGTTCTGGCTTTTTGAGAAAGGTGACGACTTCTTGCAGTTCTTCTTTCGCTTCCTCAATGCCCGCCACGTCATCAAACATCACGCCTGTTTTGGCTTCCATCTGAAACCGAGCGCGAGACTTGCCAAAACTCATCGCTTGCCCTGGGCCACCGGGCGCATTGGTAGACCGTCGCAAAATCAGCAACAGCCCCGCAATCAACAGCACAAACAACAGCAGGTTGGCGACCAGCCCCATGACGACGCTATTATCTGCCGTTGGCTGAGAATCAAAGCTCACCTTGTTTGCCTTGAGCCGTTCAATCAATTCAGGGTTGCGATCGAGCAGCGGCACTTCGATCATTGGCTCATTTTTCTTTTGTTTGTCTAGCTGGACTCTGGCGACCCGTTGCGCTTCGTCTAGTTCGACCTTGGCCACTTCTCCAGCGTCAATTTTTTGTAGCAGTTGGCTATAGGTCAGCGACTCCCGGTTTTGAGCGATCGCCGGATTGCCGATGATGCTCTGTGCCACAATAAAGCCAATCATCACCATGCGCGTGACGGATGAGCTTCTCCGAAGAGGATTCCGACTTGTCACTGCCTTAGTCCGACCTTTCATCATTTCCACTTGCCTTTTGTCTGCTGGAATGCTCTACCAAGTCTAGCTTAACGTTTCTAGTGAGGCGTGAGGGGTGAGGGGTGAGGCGTGAAATGAAGTCACGACTTTTCTTAGATGTAATCAGTTTGTATAGTTTGTAATCAGTTTGTATATTTGACGATCAGTAGACAGTTTCGTTGTCCCTGACGATCGTAGGTGACGCGATCGGCGAGTCGTCGGAGTAGAAACCAGCCATAGCCGCCTTCTCTGAGGGTGCCGGGTTCGGGTTCTTCGAGGTGAGTGGGGTCGAAGGGTTGTCCCCAGTCCCAGATGCGAATTTCGGTGCGATCGTCGTGTTGGGCGACTTCGATTTCGATCGACGTTTCGGAAGACAGCCCACAATGAGCATGACGAACCGCATTCGTGAATCCTTCGGCAAGGGCCAGATTCAACCGATAAAGCTGACTATCACGCCAGGTCAATTGAGAATTATGCTGGTGCCAAAACTGCTCAAACCACCTCTGCACATGATTGAGGACGGTGAGGTCACTGTTAACCGTTAGATGGTCTTGGTAAGACATGCTCAAACTCAATCAAGAATTGTCAAGTAAAGTCATCAAGAACAAAACGGCTGGTTCCTATCTGATAGGTTTTTGCAGAGAGAAACCAGAGATCTATAGCCAAAATTGCAGGAATTCCTAAGTTTGAATCAGGTCAGAAACATTACGGCTGATAGGTCTGACGCTGCAATTCTAGCAAGTCTTGAATCCCCTTCTCAGCGAAGTTCATAATTTGATCTAACTGCGTCCGACTAAAGCTCCCCGACTCGGCGGTGCCTTGCACTTCGATCACGTTAAGCGACTCGTTCATCACCACATTGCAATCCACTTCGGCTGTCACATCTTCGGTGTAGTCCAGGTCAAGAAACGGTTCCCCTTCGAGTAAGCCAACCGAGACGGCAGCCACTTGATGAATAATCGGCGATCGCTCCAGTTCTCCCTGGTTGAGTAGCTGATCGATCGCGTCTTGCAGGGCAACAAATCCGCCTGTAATGGCAGTTGTGCGCGTCCCGGCGTCGGCTTGCAGCACATCGGCATCGATCGTCAGGGTACGTTCTCCCAGGGCTTCCATATCCAAGGTTGAACGCAAACTTCGCCCAATCAAGCGCTGAATTTCTTGAGTCCGACCAGACAGTTTGAGAAACTCTCGTTCCTGACGTTCGGGCGTGGCACCGGGCAACATCCGATATTCTGCTGTCAACCAACCCTGACCTTTGCCCACCAAAAATCGCGGCACCTTGGGCTGAATCGTCACCGTACACAGCACTTGAGTTTCTCCACACTTTGCCAACACCGACCCCGCCGCAAACTTGGTAAACCTGCGCTCAAACAAAACGGGACGCAGTTGATCGGGTCGTCGGCCATCAGGACGCTGCCATGTCATAGAGAAGCCTCAAAAAGTCAGATCTGGAAGAAGATCGAACCTTTATTTCACCCTTTGCCCTTCCCCCTTCGCGCCATCTCCCTATTTTCTTCAGAATTTCTCTGCGATCGCCATTGGTCTTTAGAATAAGTAAAGTGCCGTAAGTAGTGGGAGAAACGCCATGACTGCCTCTTTTGCGTCGGATCAAACCGTCGAGCTGGCTCCGAGCTACAACATTCCGATCGTGCTGGTGTTGGCGGCGATTGCGATTGTGTGGGTTCAGGTCTGGGTAGCGCTGGCGATCGGACTGTTTGGGCTGTTTTTGATGATTCAGGCGGTGACGCTGCGCCTAAAATTTACGCCGACGGATCTCGACATCTTTAGAGGTGATAAGCTGATTCGTCGATTTCCTTATCGAGATTGGCAAAATTGGGAGATTTTTTGGTCTCCCGTCCCGATTCTCTTCTACTTCAAAGAAGTCAACAGTATCCACTTTCTGCCGATTATTTTTGATCCCAAAACCCTTCGCCCTGTTTTAGAGCAACGATTTCCTAAAAATTCTGTTTCCTGACTTTCCCTACTCCCTGGTCTGCTATGAATTCCGATGAGTTTCCGCCCCAAATGCCAGACGATGAAGATTCTGCGATCTCTTCGAGTTACCCGCAAGGGATCGACGCTGCCGAAAATTTACAGCCTTTGCCTGATTTGGGATTGGTGAGCAAGCCAGCCGAGCCGGACGCTTCTCAGGAGACCAACGCACTTCAAACGGCTGAGTTAGAAAGAGAAATTGCGGCGCTGCGATCGACCCGTGACCAACTGCAAGCCCAAATCTCAGAGGCACAGTCTGTTTTGAGCAAGCTGGTTAAAGATGGGCTGAGTGATCTAGAACGCCGTCGCCAAACGTTGCAGGTCTCGGTCGAGCAGCTAGAACGCCGTCAAGAACGGATTCGCAACGAGATGCGGACGACGTTTGCTGGCTCATCTCAAGAAATCGCCATTCGCGTCCAGAGCTTCAAAGACTATCTGGTAGGCAGTTTACAGGATCTTGCCTTAGCCGCAGAACAGTTAGAATTGCAGATTCCAGAAGCGCCCGAACAAGTCGTCCCAACGGTTGAGAAGAAGAGCGATCTCTTCGAGTTACCCGCAAGGGGTCGTTCCTCAACTCCCAAATTTGCTGACCAGAGTTTTCAAGATCAGACGCAAAAGATTCGCAGTTTGATCGATCAGTTTCGCAATCAGCCCGACTACTATGGCCCCGTCTGGAAGCTACGCCGCACCTTTGAGCCGATTCACGCCGAGCGAGTGTCTAACTGGTTTTTGACTCAGGGTGGTCGAGGAGCCGTTCGGACAATGGGTTCGCGGCTACAAAACATTCTGGTGGCTTCAGCAGCGATTTCTATTTTGTACAACCTCTATGGCGATCGCCTTCGTACCTTAATTCTCGCCAACTCTCCAGAGCGATTGGGCGAATGGCGACGTGGGCTACAAGATTGTCTCGGTGTGTCGCGCAGTGATTTTGGCAGCGATCGCGGCCTCACCCTGTTTGAGACTCCCGAACCGTTGGCACTGAAAGCCGATCGCTTAGTCAAAGACGGTCTGCTGCCCTTGATCGTGATCGACGAAACCGAAGAACTGATCAGTCTCGCAATGCTGCAATTTCCAATGTGGATCGCCTTTGCGCCCAGTCCTCAACAGATGCAACAGACCTATCTCTATTGACCCTATGCTTCCCTGGTACATCAACAATGGACTGCTGCTCCTTCTCGCTTATTTGCTGGGTTCGACTCCGACAGGCTACTGGGTCGGGCGAGTTGTCAAAGGCATTGATATTCGGCAAGAAGGATCAGGGTCAACGGGGGCGACAAATGTTTTGCGAACCGTGGGCAAACTTCCGGCAGCCTTTGTTTTACTGGTCGATATTGGCAAGGGAGCGCTGGCGATCACCGCCGTTCACTTTGCCTTCACGCACCTCCCCGGATGGCTGTACTACACCAAGATCGTCGATGTAAATTTCGCCAACTGGCAGCCCTGGATCGTGACGCTGGCGGGACTAATGGCCCTTTTGGGTCACAGCAAATCGGTGTGGCTCAACTTCACAGGTGGCAAGTCAGTCGCAACGAGTTTGGGCGTGTTGTTGGCAATGGATTGGCGAGTTGGGTTGAGTACGCTGGGCGTGTTTGCGTTGAGTTTGGCAATCACTCGAATTGTGTCGATAAGCTCGATCGCAGGTGCCCTGGCGGTTATGGTGATGATGGTTGTGTTGGGTCAGCCGTTAGCTTATGGGTTGTTTGCGATCGCGGGTGGTTTCTATGTCATCTGGCGACATCGCACCAACATTCAACGCCTGTTAGCCGGGACAGAACCTCGATTAGGAGAAAAGATTGCTCAACCCGCAGAAGGCGATGTGGGACTAGAGAATTAAAAACACTCTGCTAGTCGAAAAGTTGACAACACAGAATGTAAGGTTGGCTATAAAGAGAGCAAAGGTTGACACTCAGGAGAAATAAGCGCTAGTGGTAAAGGTTCGTAAGCGCGGTGAACAGATTCGTCAGTTTATCTTGATGAATGTAGAAGATCATCCAGAGGATGTTGCCACTTTAACCTCTCAAGAATTTGGCATTACTAGACAAGCCGTTAACAAACATATTCAACTTTTAGTTAAGCAAAACGCGATCGTGGTTAAAGGTTCTAAGATGCTGAACAATGCCATTGATCACTCATCCGGTACAGAAGTAAGTATTCAAGTCAAGAAAACAGCAGTTGATACTGAAATCATCATCTGTGACGATGGAGAAGGAATTTTTAAGAAGATTCAGAGAGCGTTACACCTCAATGATGAGCGTCATGCAGTACTTGAACTAGCCAAGGGTAAACTGACAACTGACCCAGAGCGGCATAGTGGTCAAGGCATCTTTTTTACATCACGAATGTTTGACGAGTTTAATATCTTCTCTGGCAATGTCTATTTTTCTCACGAATTCAATGAATCAGAAGATTGGATTTTAGAGCGACGTAATCTCATCCCTGGAAGGACCGTTTCCATGAAGCTCAATAACAACACGTCGAGAAGTTCAAAACAAGTATTTGATAACTTCTCATCAGGTGACGATTATGCACTTACAAAAACAGTCGTTCCTGTGCGTCTAGCTCAATATGGAGATGAAAGATTAGTATCACGATCTCAAGCCAAAAGGCTAGTAACAGGAGTTGATAAGTTCAAAGTGGCTATTTTTGATTTCTCTGATGTGGAAGCGATCGGACAAGCATTTGCAGATGAAGTTTTTCGCGTGTTTAAGAGACAACATCCAGAGATGGAGATCATGAGTCTAAACACCAACAAAGAAGTTGCACAAATGATTAGCAGAGCAGAGAGCGCTTCTACGATGTAGCGACCCTATTTACTCATCGTCATTTATCTCAACTAATCAAACATCTCGCTCAACAGCATGGCGCTCGGTGGAATGTTAGATTATGTTATTCAAGGTTTATTGAATTTTTGGCATTGAAGGATGGTGAATTTGCCTCCCAATCCTGCAATTTGAGGGGACTGCCAGACTTTCAATCTCGACGATTTAGACCGGATTCAGCAATGCCAAGTTTTTTAGACCACAGTGAATACACTCCTTAGTCCAGCGGTAACTAACTGGTCATAAGGTTCTGGCTCAACGTCAGACACTTCTGCTAAAACTGACGTGAATTCGATGAAATCTTTCGCTGCGGTTGTGAATCCAGGCAACCCCCTAAATCCCCCACGAGTGAGGGACTTTGAACCCAAGATCTTGTCTGAAAGTCCCCCAAAGTTGGGGGGTTGGGGGGCAGAAGCGCTGAAGAACGAAGCAAAAAAACCTCATCGAATTCACGTTAAAACTGCATCATAGTTTGCTCGGCTACCTCGCTGTGACAATTCCTCTAAATCGCGATCGATTGATGCAGCAATCTTCTCTGCAACTGTTGTTGAGATGAATTGATCAATAGAAATACCATCCCGTTCTGCAAGCTCTTGCAAACTCTTATAGAGAGAGTCGCTCCCGAAAAGGCGATCGCTCCCCTCTCTACCCACCGACCAACACTTCTAACTCAGCTTTTTCTGCGGCTTGAATGGCATCCAATCCTTGCCAAACTTGATTGAGAAGGGTGTCTAAATTGGCGCGGGTGACGGCCGAGATCGTAAAAACTGTAGCTTGAGTCAACTGTTGAAATTCAGTGAGGAGTGCCTGCAAGTCTTCGTCGTCTACTGCGTCAATTTTGTTGAGGGCGAGAATTTGAGGGCGATCGCTTAATCCTCGTCCGTAGGCTTTGAGTTCTTGTTGGATAGTTTGGTAGTCGGCGATCGCCGTTTCAGAAGTCGCGTCTACTAAATGCAAGAGCAACCGAGTTCGCTCAATGTGTCGCAAAAAGTCGTGACCCAAACCTGCGCCCGTGTGCGCCCCTTCAATCAGTCCAGGAATGTCCGCAAATACCGTTCCGTCTCCCGTGGGCTTTCTGACGACACCCAGATTGGGAACCAGCGTCGTGAAGGGATAATCAGCAATTTTGGGACGAGCCGCAGACAGCGCAGAAATGAGCGTCGATTTTCCGGCGTTGGGCAAGCCAATAATGCCAACTTCTGCCAGCAGTTTTAACTCTAGTCTCAAGAAGCGGTTTTCGCCGGGCTGTCCTGGGAAGGCATTTTCGGGGGCGCGGTTGCGGTTGCTCAAAAAACAATGATTGCCCAATCCGCCTCGTCCCCCTTGCGCGATTAGCAGCGTTTCGCCTGGGTTGGTCAAGTCACCGATGATACGATCGCATTCGGCATCATAAATCACGGTGCCACAGGGAACTTCAATCATCAAATCATCGCCCGATGCGCCTGTTTTATTGTTGCTGCCGCCCCGCTGACCATTTTCTGCCTTAAACAAACGGCTATAGCGGAAGTCCAGTAGGGTTTGCAGGTTTGCTTCCGCCTTAAAAATGATCGAACCGCCTCGTCCACCGTTGCCACCCGACGGGCCACCCGCAGGCACATACTTTTCGCGACGAAAGGCGACAATCCCATCGCCTCCATCCCCCGCCTGCACTTGAATTTCTGCCTGATCGATAAATTGCATGACCGCTCTCAATCCCTTTATTTTGATCTTAGCCTGAGCCGCTGGTCAGTTGAACTCAGACAAATTCAGGGAAGGCCCATTATAAGTCAATTAAAGAGATTCTTGGGAAGGACGCAGTTCGTACAGAATGCTATTTTGAGCCGAAGGTCATTTCCATTTGGGTTTCGGTGCCGATCGTCATCGGTTGAGTCGATCGCGGATTGGTGGTTTGCATCTGGGCATTTGAGGTGAGCGAAATACTCGAATCGGTGGGCAGAAGGCGATCGAGCCGAAGCATTGTCTGTCCTTGTCCAGTGGAATTGAGAGATTTGAGCGTCATCTCTACGCCTTTGGGCATTCCAGGAGTCATGAGCTTTTGAGGATTTGCCTGCTGCACCAGGGCAACTTTTAGGGTTGCCACGCCATCTTTTAGACTGACTAGCTCATAGTTTGCGGTCTGGTTGACAGCAACTCCATTTAGAGTCATGGGCATTGCGACTCGCCATTGGGCACCCACTCCTACCGCCACATCCGGCAAGGGGGAAGAAAATTGATCGAGCGACTGAGACATCTGCTCCAACATTTGGCGAGTTCTGCTATCAATCCCCGGTGGAATTACGAAATTGCCTGACTTGGTTTGACCGCGATCGTTAACCACAAATGAGCCACTCAGCCCAACCATCCGCTTCATCTGTTCGCGCAGTTGCTTGATCACCGCAGGCGGCAGAGACGCATTGTCCATCAGATCGACATCGGTGTAGCGAAAGCTGTAGTGAATATCGCCATTGGCATCAACTTTTGTCACCACAGTTTCCATCTTCATCACAGTCGAGGGGAGCTTTGAAGGAATGGAGTTGCCGCCAAACGACATCTTCATGTCCATGTTGAGCGTCATGGTTGCCGTTTCTTTTTGGTTGACGATCGGCTTAAATCGCAAGGGTTGCTGAGGCTGTGCCCCCGGAGTCAACAATTCTATTTTGGGCGGGGTGACGGTAGGCTTCGCAGCTTGGGCGATCGTATTCGGTTTAGCCGACACCGCAGGAATGAAGGGCTTTACGCCAAGCCCGATCGTCAACATCAGCAAGGAACCCACAACGACTGTTTTTTTCATAAAGAGATGAGAAATTAAGTGATTCTAGACTCCCGACTTTGGGAATGGATGGTTTTCATTTTACGGACTGACCCACCACAGGAGCAGAAACAATTCCTTGTGCCTCCAATTCGGAAGCTACCCGCAAAATCAAAGCTTCGTTGTAGGGAGCCGCCACAATCTGCACACCCAACGGTAACTGACCCGATCGCTGAATCGGCACCGAAATGATCGGCAACCCAATAAAAGAAAGCGGTTGAGTAAACATCCCCAAATTGGGACGGGTAAGCACTTTGACGTGATCTAATTCAATGTGTTCCTGTCCGATCAGCGGAGCCGCACAAGGAGTTGTGGGAGCCAGAATAACATCCACATCTTGAAAGAGTTCACGCACGCGATCGCGATACCAACTGCGAAATCGTTGAGCTTGCTGATACCAGGTGCCGGGGACGAGACAGCCGGCCAAAAAGCGATCGCGCGTTGCTTCGTCAAAGTCTTGAGGGCGGCTTTTTAGATCAGCAAAGTGTAAATTTGCCCCTTCACAGGAGGTAATCACAAACGCCGCAGATCTAGCCCGATGTGCTTCTGGAATCGTCACCCGTCGAGTCACACCCAACGCCTGCGCCACTTTTTCGACGGCGGCAAACACTTCAGGCTGGGCACCTCTGGCAAAATAATCGTCCGCAACGGCAATCCTCAATCCGTCTGTTCCCTTCGCCAACTCCGGAGCGCACAAGTCAGGAGGACGCTTTGTGCAAACTGGATCGCTGGGATCTTCTCCTTGCAGCAAATCAAAAACCGTGGCGATGTCACGAACCGATCGCGCAAACGGCCCCAAATGATCAAAGCTGCTAGAAAATAGATACGCGCCCGATCGAGACAGTCGTCCATAAGTCGGCTTCAGACCAAAAATCCCGCACAGAGCAGACGGCACGCGAATCGAGCCATTGGTATCTGATCCCAGGGTAATCGGCACCAAACCAGAAGCGATCGCGGCCGCCGATCCACCCGAAGATCCGCCCGTCATCCGTTCTAAGTTATGAGGATTGTGAGCCGGGCCATAGTGAGAATTTTCGGTAGTGAACCCGTAGGCGTACTCATCCATATTCAAGCCACCGATCAGAATGGCTCCCGCTTGCTTGAGTCGCTCCACCAAAGCGGCATCTTGAGACGCAGGCGGTCTTTCGGCATTAATCTTAGAACCTGCCAGCGTCGTCACTCCAGCAATGTCAAACAAATCCTTGACCGCAAACGGCACACCCGCCAGGATGCCTGGATCTTTTCCATCGGCGATCGCTTCATCCACCCGTTCTGCCTCTTGCAAAGCCGACTCCGCCAAAACTGTGGTGAAACAGTTGTAAAGTTTGTCAAGATTGGCAATGCGAGCCAGCGCTTCAGATACGATCGTTTTTGCAGACACTTGTCGCGATCGCACCAATTCAGAAATTTGAGTTGCGTCCAGATTGGCGTAATTCATGGCTCAAACACCGGAGCAGCTTCCACCGTTTCGGGAAGAGGAAACTCCATCACCAGTTGAGCGATCGTTTGAATTCGTTCAAAGTTGGCGATTACACCCGATCGATAGTCTGGATTAAGGGGCAAACCGACCACGGCTGCCATCAGATCGACATATTCTGCCGAGTTTATCTTGTCTGTCATAACCGTTTCATCACACCACAAACATTAGGCTTGCCATTCGTCCTAATCGTGCTACAAGTCGCGTTCTATATAAGCTCGCCAGCCACCCCATTGAGTGATTTCTTGCTCACCTTCACAAAGAAAGGGTTCGCCCAACACTCCCAGAACCTCCTCCCCATCAGATAACTTGACCTTGCCAATACACAGTCCAGGTGGCTCTGAGATTAGCAGCGTACTCAGTCCACCGACAGGAACCGCCCACACCTCAACCGCAACAGACACGCCTTCCTGAGACACTTTTAGCATTGCGGGATGACGATCGCCGATCGACCAGATTCGATAAGCCGCTTCAGTCGAAGTTTCTCGCACAAAGGCTGCCCCAATTGAGTGCAGGTTTTGGTTGAGTTCTAGCCCTCTCATCAGAGTACCGTTGACTGCCAGATAGACTGTGTTTTCCATCGCACCTTGCAGAAGTAGCTTTCAAAAACAAACTGTAAAAACAAAGAAAGACGCTGCTGCCAACGTCTTTACTTAAAAATCTACTTAAAAAACTAAAATTTCTTGATTGAACAAATTTCTTGATTGAACTACGGAGACTGCTTGAGGTAATTTACCAGGGCATGTAAGCCTAAACGGTAACTTTCGGCACCAAATCCGCTGATCTGACCGATCGCAACAGGAGCAATGTAGGAATGATGACGGAAGGCTTCACGCTTATAAATGTTGCTGAGATGAACCTCAACCGTAGGAAGGTTGACGGCGGCGATCGCATCCCTCAGCCCAATACTCGTGTGCGTGTAGGCACCTGCATTGATCAAGAGACCCTGATGCTGACCGATCGCTTCATGAATCGCATCAATCAAAACGCCTTCGTGGTTCGATTGCAGCACTAGAATGGTCGCTTGCAGGGCTTGAGACTCGCGATCAAGCATTTGATTAATTTGCTCCAGCGTGACTGACCCATAAATTCCTGGCTCTCGTTTGCCCAGAAGATTTAAGTTCGGCCCGTGGAGAACCAAAATATTGTGCAACTGATCTGTCAGAACGGAATATTACCGACGACGCTGGGGATCGTTTACAGGAATCGGGATTGGTTCCATTTCTGGCTGAACTTCTGGCCCTAGCAGCGCTTCAATCAGTCTGCGGGTCATTTCCTTTAACTTTTCCAGCACCTTTTCAATGTAATCCATTGAACTGACAGCTCCTTCGATATCGCTTGGACTTCTTCAGGATTGCCCAAGCTTGACTCAGACAATACTAATACTTTACAGAAATCTAACTAGATCTTAACAGGGGAAAACCGGAAAGCCAAGGGTCATCCCTGTAAATTTTCCGATGCCTACTTCAATCATAACGAATGATCCCCAGAGATCAAGAAGGATCCCTCTCAGGTAAAGGTTCTGTTAACAATTTGCGGCGTAGTTGGTCGAGAGCAGTACAGGCGCTCACTTGTCTTACCCAGTCGCGTCCTCGTGCGCCAAAGCGGTAGGCAAAACTCGTGACTTCGGTTTCGGGGCCGGCCAATCCGATGTAGACCAATCCGACGGGTTTGGTCTCGGTGCCACCATCGGGGCCCGCAATGCCTGTGATGCTAAGTCCCCAGGTGGTATTGAGGCGTGATCGTACCCCTACGGCCATTTGTTCAGCGACCTGATTACTGACGGCTCCAAATTCTGACAGCACCTTGGGATCAACTCCCAACAGGGTTTCTTTAACCGAATTGTCGTAAGAAATAATGCCGCCCCAAAAATAGCTAGAGCTTCCTGAAACGCTTGTCAGCATTTGTCCCAAGCCTCCCCCAGTGCAGGATTCAGCGACGCTAAGAGTCGTTTGGGTGATTTTGAGCAGGTCACCGACGACAGAAGCCAGTGACTCTTGATTAGTGCCGTAGCAGTCCAGTCCGCCGATTTGTAATAGCTGCTGTTCGACGGGTTCGATGATTTGACGAGCGGCTTCTGATGAGGCCGCCCTAGCAGAAACTCGCAGCTTTACTTCTCCAAAATTGGCGTAGGGCGCAACGGTAGGATTGTCTAGCTCAAAGAAGTCAGCGACCTTTTCGGCTAGAGATGATTCGGAGATGCCCAAAAATTTCAGCAGGCGACTGACAATGATTTCCCGCCCCCAGCCCTGAGTTTTGAGAAAGGGAACCGCCGTTTGTTGCCACATTTCCCGCATCTCAACGGGCACTCCCGGAAAGGTCAATAGGGTTAGCTGTGACTCGTCGCGGGTATCTCGAAGACGCACCTGCCAAATCATTCCCGGCGCACTTCCTACTGGGTTGGGCAAAACCTCAGCCCCTTGAGGAAGTAGGGCCTGCTTGCGGTTGTTGTCAGTCATCTCACGCCCGCGTTCTGCAAACTTTTGTTGAATGTCTGCAACGATTTCGGGTCTTTCGACCAGAGGCGTATCAAAAAAACTGGCGATCGTTTCTGTCGTCAAATCATCCGGCGTTGGCCCCAATCCTCCTGTAAAAATCAGAATCTGGGCGCGATCGCTGGCGATCGAAATGGCTTGTTTGAGGCGATCGACGTTATCCCCTACCACGGTCTGATAGTAGTGAGGAATGCCCAACTCAGCCAACTCCTGCGCCAAAAACTGAGCATTCGAGTTGAGAATATCCCCCAGCAGTAGCTCAGTCCCGACACTGATAATTTCTGCACTCATAAGTAAACAGGGATGAGGGATGAAAGGGCCTTGACGTTTGAGTCACGTTCTGACATCTAGTAGAGCAAATCAGATATCTAGCGACTTCTTGAAGCATAGATTAGAAAAGCACTTCTTGATACAACACCAAGAATTCCTTTTCATCCCTCATCCCTCATCCCTCATCTTTCACCCGCCCCTCACCTCGCGGTTCGCCAAACTTGCCAACTCGTGAGACTGAGCAAAACGGTTGCGCCCAGGGCGTAGGTCAAGCCGCTGGGCATTCCTGAAACTGCCAGGGCTAGTGTGCCGACCCATAGTGTTAACGAGTAGATAAACAGAACCGCTAACCGATGAGAAAGTCCGGCTTTAAGTAGACGGTGATGCAGGTGACGCTTGTCAGCAACAAAGGGAGACTTGCCGCGACGAAGACGATCGAGAATCACCGCAGACATATCCAAAATCGGCACCGCCAAAATCACATAGGGCAACAAGACCGCAACCGTGGTGACACTTTTCACCAGTCCAATAATGCCAACGCCCGCCAGCGTGAAGCCAATGAAATAGGCCCCGCCATCCCCCATAAAGATTTGGGCTGGATTGAAGTTGTAGCGCAAAAATCCTAAGCATCCGCCCGCGAGGGCAGCAGCAATCAGCGCAGCAGCAGGCTGTTGCATAAACAGGCAAGTGACCAGCATCACAACCGCCGCAATGCCCGAAACTCCGGCCGCTAACCCATCTAGCCCATCGATCCAATTCATTGCGTTAGCCATTCCGACTAGCCAAATGACGGTAATCGGTAGACTAATCCAATCCGCTAAAGGGAACAGCCCCTCAACCGGGTTCGTCAAAAACTCAATCTGCACCCCGGCTTTCCAGGCGAGACTGGCGACGATCGCTTGCAAAATTAACCGAGTCTTAGGTGACAAATTAAATAGATCGTCTGCGAGTCCGATTAAGAAAAACGCAAGTCCGCCGATCGTCACTCCCCAAACTTCATATTCCTTGCCGGGAGGAAGAACGCCGAAGCCTCCTGTCCACCAGACGACGAGCAAAGCAGCCACCACACCAAAAAAAATCGAAACTCCCCCCAGGCGTACCATTGGGCGCTGATGAACTTTACGACCGTTTGGCAAGTCAACTCGTCCGCTTTGAAGGCCGATTTTTTTAACGATCGGGGTCATCCAGAGGACAACCAGCACAGAAACGAGGAACGCGAGGAGGTGATACAACTGAAAGGGCATCTGAAATCGCAGTAAGGATGGACAGTAGTTGTCAGGCAGAGTCTACTACATTTCAGATGATACTCAGCAAAGAATTATTAAGCGCAATCAATTTGGAAGATTTGTCAAGGATTTCTATTGATAGTGAGTGATGAGTGCCATTGACTAATGTAGAAGCGGTCTGCCTAAAACAAAGGGCACCGATTGATGCCCTTACCTTCTCCTAGAGTGAAACTGGATCTCCGGAGGATCTAACGTGCGATCGCTGAATGCCGAATCGACCGTTCTAAACCATCGCCGGGACGGGAATGGCTAAATGTGGATAGAGCGGGAAGCGATCGCACAAAGCAGCGACTCGTTGCCGACAGGTCTGAGCCACTGAATCGTCTTCGGGAGACAGGAGGCGATCGGCGATGATGTTGGCAATTTCGGTAAACTCGATCGGGCCCATTCCTCTAGTCGTCATCGCAGGAGAGCCGAGGCGCAACCCACTTGTGACAAACGGCGATTCGGGATCAAAGGGAACCGTGTTTTTGTTGGCAGTAATATTCACACCACTTACCAACTGATCTGCGATTTTGCCCGTCATGGCGATCGATCGTAAATCAACCAGCATCAGGTGATTGTCTGTACCGCCAGAGACAATCTTGAATTGACGATTTTGAAGCTGAGTCGCCATCGCCTTCGCATTCTCGATCACCTGACCGGAGTAGGTTTTGAATTCGGGCTTGAGCGCTTCCCCAAAGGCAACCGCTTTTCCAGCAATCACATGCTCTAGCGGGCCGCCTTGAGAGCCAGGAAAGACTGCTTTATCAAGCTGTTTGCCCAGTTCAGCATCGCGAGTCAGAATCAAACCGCCTCTCGGCCCACGTAGAGTTTTGTGAGTCGTCGTCGTGACCACATCACAGAAGGGAATCGGATTGGTATGATGTCCGGTGGCGACCAGTCCAGCAATATGGGCGATGTCTGCCAGCAGGTAAGCCCCGATCTCGTCAGCGATTTCTCTAAACTTGTCAAACTGAATAATTCTGGGATAAGCAGAATAGCCACAAATCAGCAGTTTGGGACGATGCTTGAGCGCCAGATCGCGAATCTGATCGTAATCCAACGCTTCTGTTTCTTGACTCACGCCATAGTGCTGCACGTTGAACCATTTGCCCGACACATTTACGGGAGACCCATGCGTCAGGTGTCCGCCGTGGGACAAGTCCATGCCCATGATCGTGTCACCCGGCTTCAAGAGCGAGAGAAAGACAGCAAAGTTGGCCTGCGCTCCAGAGTGGGGTTGAACGTTAGCGTGAGCAGCTCCAAACAGTTGTTTTGCCCGATCGATAGCCAGTTGTTCGACGCGATCGACAAATTCACAGCCGCCGTAATAGCGCTTTGTGGGCAAGCCTTCGGCGTATTTGTTGGTCAATACCGACCCTTGAGCAGCCATCACCGCCGCCGATGTGAAATTTTCGCTGGCAATCAGTTCGAGGTGATCGCGTTGACGTTGTAGCTCATGCTGGATCATCTCCGCAATGGCTGGGTCAGCTTTCGCCAAAAAGTCTGAGTTAGTCTGAGTCACAGAGCAAAGTCCTAAATGATATGAGTTTGTTGTACAGCGACAGTAGAAGGTCTGCTTCCTGAGTGATCGATTGTAGCGTCGATCGTCAATGACTTGAAATAGCAAAGCGTTAAGTTCAGAGAAAATTCAATCAAGCAATTTGTAGGGTTTGCCCAAAAGTTTTAGGTTCAGGAAGCGGTTCGCCGTTCTGAATTGCAGAGTCGATCAAAAGTTCTAAAACTTCATGAGCATTCTGCATCGCCTCTTGATAGGTGTCACCGTGTGTATGACAGAACTCCCCCCATTCAGGCAGACTGACGACATAACACTCATCTTCATTCGACCACTGGATAATGACGGTGTAGTGAGAATTCATTCGTGACCCTCCTGTTCTCCTTTAATTTCTGCTAATCGGCTTAGTGCGTTGTCTACATCGTCTTCCTGATAACGCTTGGCATCCGCACTATCCCTGCCTGAAAGGGTAAGTTTGCCAGGTAGCAAGGGATGAAACCACTTGGTATGACTTCCTTTACCGGGTTGGTAGTCAAATCCCGCTTGCAGCAATAGACGTTTTAGTTCTCGAATCTTCTTGGGCACGTAGGATTCTATTTCTCTCCAGTTTAGCGCTTTGTAAAGCCTTCTCTGGATGTCACGATCGCAGTACTCCCAATCTCCACAGGCGCGGTATACTCCTCGGAGTAAACAGACAGAGATAGCAATGGTAGCGGTAGCAATTCTGGCGGCGGGGCGGGGAACGCGCATGAAATCGGACTTGCCGAAAGTCCTTCATCAACTGGGGGCGCGATCGCTGGTTGAGCGGGTGTTAGACAATGCCGAACAGATTCATCCCTCACGGCGGCTCGTGATTGTAGGCTACCGGAGCGAATTTGTTCAAGAGTCTCTGAGGGAGCGATCGAGCTTAGAATTTGTCGAGCAGCCTCAACAGTTGGGAACCGGACACGCAATTCAGCAGTTGCTTCCCCATCTAGAAGGCTTTGAGGGCGATTTGTTGGTCTTGAATGGCGATGTGCCTTTGCTGCGACCTCAGACGTTACAACAGTTGCTCAAGACGCATCAAGATCACGGCAACGCTGCAACGATTCTCACGGCTCAAGTTCCTAATCCTAAAGGCTATGGGCGCGTTTTTTGTGACGGCAATAATCTGCTAACCCAAATTGTTGAAGATCGTGATTGTAGTCCGGCCCAAAAGCAAAACCGTCGTGTGAATGCGGGAGTTTATTGTTTTCGCTGGTCAGATTTGTCAGACGTTTTGCCCAAACTGACGACTCGCAATGATCAACAAGAATATTACCTGACCGATGCGGTGAATTATCTCAATCCTGTGATGACCGTCGATGTCGAAGATTATCAAGAGATTTTGGGAATTAACGATCGCAAACAACTCGCCACCGCTTACAGCATTCTGCAAACTCGCATCAAAGATGATTGGATGGCGCAGGGCGTGACGTTAATTGATCCAGACAGCATTACGATCGATGACACAGTACAACTACACCCCGACGTAGTGATCGAGCCGCAAACTCATCTACGCGGCAATAGCATTATTCAAACCAGAAGTCATATTGGGCCGGGAAGTTTAATTGAAAACAGTCATATTGGCGAAAATACAACCGTTCTTTTTTCAGTTGTTCGAGATAGTGTGGTGAAATCAGATTCGACGATCGGCCCCTACGCCCATCTCAAAGGTCATGCAGAAGTTGGTTCTAATTGTCGAATTGGTAACTTTGTTGAATTGAAGAATACGACGATCGGCGATAAGACCAACGTTGCACATTTGTCTTATCTGGGCGATGCCACCATTGGCACAAAAGCAAATATCGGCGGCGGCACCATTACAGCCAACTACGACGGTGTGAAAAAACATCGAACGATGATTGGCGATCGCAGCAAAACAGGCGTGAACAATTCCCTCATTGCACCCTTAACGATTGGAGAAGATGTGACGATCGCCGCAGGCTCCACGATTAGCGAAGATTTGCCGAATGATTGTCTAGCGATCGCACGTGCCCGTCAAGTCGTCAAACTGGGCTGGAGATTGAAGTCAAAAGAGTGAGCGATCGTTAGAATAGATTCAAAGATTCGGCCAAGCTGTATGTCTTATGACTTCACTCATTCAGCCACCAAACCCAGTTGAAGAACAACGAGTCATCTTACCTGGCGTGACCTGGCAGCAATATGAAAACTTACTCACGACGCTAAGCGACCAGACTGGGCTGCGGCTGATCTACCTCGAAGGAACACTGGAGATTTTTATGCCTTCTTCAGAACACGAAATGCTGAAAAAGGTGATTGCCAGACTTTTAGAGCGCTACGCCGAAGAAGTTGACATTCCCCTACACGGCTACGGCTCGACCACGTTTCGACGAGAGGCAAAGGCGCGAGGGCTAGAACCTGACGAATGTTACTGTGTGGAAACACTTAAGGAACTGCCGGATCTTGCGATCGAGGTCAATTTGACCAGTGGAGGCATCGATAAGTTGTTAGTGTACAAAGGGCTGGGCATTCCGGAGGTGTTGATCTGGCAAGATCAGCAGTTGACGCTCTATGATCTCCGTGAAGCTCAATCTAGAGCAGTTGTACGAAGCCAGTTTTTCCCAGACCTTGACTTACAAGTATTGGCACAATACATTCGACCTCAAGAGCAACCTCAAGCGGTTAAAGAATTTTTGGCGGTGGTGCGATCTCCAAAAAGCGAATGAGCCTGAGAGCAGATCACATGCTTCACAAAGATTTTCGATGATCGTCTAGCGATCGCGCGTGCCCGTCAAGTCGTCAAACTAGGATGGAGATTGAAGTCAAAAGAGTGAGCGATCGTTGTGGAGGAGTAGTCCAATCAAGAAGTGGTTCATCGCAAGTTTGCCAAAACTTAGACTTGTAACCTTTGAGACTCAGACATTTTGTAAAAATCGGATGCAGTGATGACCCTGGAACTCGATAAAGCAGACAAAGGGAATGACTTAAGATAGCGTCATGCTTAAAGTGAGCGGACAGATATCATACAAGCAAGCAATTTCACTCAGTTGCTAGTCATATTCCTAATTTCCCAAAAATCTCCTTTATCTTCAGCAATATACTCCTCTCTCGCCTTAAAAATTCGTTTGGGAAGGGGGTTTACTGCGTAGGGGTTGTGAACCAAGACAAGCGGCAACTCAGGACAAGCAAATTCTAAACCAGCGTGAGTTGCTATCAGAGCGCTAACTTCTTTGTAATCAGGATTTAAGAAGCTGTCTGCTGGGACATGGGACTGATTATGATTAATAATATAGGGCCGATAGGATGGTTCTGAGCTAATGGCTTTGGATGTTTCACGGTTTATGACTATCTGGATATGACCAATTGCAAAAGTTGCTTCAATAGCATTAGGGTATTGTGAGATCCCAACAAAGCCATGATGCCCAAGTAAGATTGAGTTGATTGCAATCACGTATATATCTTCTGGTTTGACGATGCCCTTTTCTATATAACCAGGTTGATTGACTCCCTTAATTATCTTTCCGGTGAGCTTCTCTCGCTTTTCTTTGAGCGCTGCTGTCCAACGCAACAAAATTGGCTTTGTTAGCATAGCTAAGTCTAAACAACGTATCTTTCTCGGCTCAGTTGGTAGTGGAGCAAGATAATCCTTAATCTCCTTTGCAACTTCTTGGGCTTCAGCTCCATCTCCTGAAGGTGATGTAAGCTGAGGCGTAATGATTCCAATCCAAATTCTTCTACCGTTATGTTCAACATACAAGTCCGGCCCCTCATCCTTTGATGTAGGGGAAAAGCCTAGTTGGATAAAATGCCACGCAAAGAGCATTTCTGTGTAACGTTGTAGCAATCGATCGCGACAGCCGCTGGTTAATTCTGTAACAAAAGTACTATCTTCAAGTTCATATCTCTGAAAGGTTTCCCACAGTTGGTAAGCGAAGTTTTTAAGAACCTCGTCAGTAGAAAATGGATCTTTATGTTCAATAAACTTCTTTACTCTTGCGGTATCAATTAAGTTTTTCATGATGGATTTCTTGACAGCACTAGATTGAGAGCATCACTGTTTGAGCCTTGGACACTCATCGATCGCACCTTCTCCTCAAAAATCGATCGCGCAATTGCATCATTCATAATCCGAGAATGCAAAATGGTTGTCCATTCCGGTGCTCGTTTAACTAAATCAGGCAGGACTTGAATAAATGCCTGCAACTGCACTTGCACATCAAATGACTCCAAAAAATGAACTAACCCAAACATCACTTCGGGTTGCTGAGAGGCATCATCCAAAATTAGATGCAGGCTGGGCAAGTTCGCAGAGTCAGGATTTTGGGCAAGTTTTACCAGAGTTTGTTCAAAGGCGGCAACTTCATCGGGCGATCGCAGCAAATGATTTGCTTCCAAGATCTCAATTAATGAATTTTGACTCATACAGTATGCTCCTACTTTTCAAAGACTCCAGTCCAAGCTAATTCATTCATTTGAATGACTGCTTGGAAGCTGCTTCTAATCTTTCCTGTATAAATTCCTTGACGCTGATAGAGCGATCGTAAATCTTGAATCTCTCTAGCAAGAACCTCTCTGGGTAGAAGACTTAAATCTGGAGATTGCCCATAGGAAAGCGTTTGTCTATGACGGCCTCCTGCACCCGGTATGGGATGCTCCATCATGATAGCAATTCCCAAGTTGCGCCTATAGTCCGGCACCCTAGCTGTCATGTATGCATGGGATGGAACATGATGCGGAGTCAAATTATCGCCTCTGCGTCCAAGTTTTAGCAACTCTCCATACCGCCCTACCGTTCCTTCGCCTTCTAGTAGCTGAGAAATACCCTTTCCTCCAATACACTGTTGGTTTTATCTCAAGCGCAGTCTTGCAGTTTTGGCATGAGAATGGGTTAAATTTTGCTGATGCGCTTCACTTGGTACAAAGTCAGCAATGTTGTGCAATATACACATACGACGATCGTTTCGTAAAGAGAGCCAAAGGACTGAGTGAGTGTGAAGTCCAGCAGCCCTAACAACTTTTCAACTTGGTTTTATACAGAGAGAACGCCCATTTCCTCGGACATCTCTAGGGTGTCGCCCAGCTTTTCGCCTGTGTGGTAGGCCGCAAGAAGAACTTCGCTGGTTTTGCCCCATGCGATCGCGCCCTCTGCATCTAGCCCGATCGCGCCCAAATCTCGTTTGTTGGTATGAGCTTCTTTGATCGATCGATCAAACGCACCTAATAGCGACAAGCCATCTGCAACGCGAATCACAATTTTGGCCGCCAAACATTCATCAATGATGTCTTCGCCAATTCCTGTACAGCTCACGCCCGCCTTGACCGTGGCATAGTTTCCGGCTGGCATGGCCGAATCGCTGACCCGTCCAATCCGCTCAAAGCCTTTGCCTCCCGTGGATGTGCCTGCTGCAATGTTGCCCTGACCGTCTAAAACGACGACCCCGATCGTTCCTCTTCCGGCCTCGCTGACTAATTCCTGTTCTGCGACAACTCCCGCCATTGCTTTGTTAAAATTGCCCTCACGCTCCAGCATCCATTCTTTGAGACGCAACTCGGTCATCGGGTCGTAGAGCGGCAGTTGCAATTCGCGTAGTAATTCTGCTGAACCAAAGTCAGAGAGAATGCGATCGTCCGAGGTTTGCAAAAATTGGGCAAGCTCGATCGGGTTCTTGACGCGCGAAGTATTGATCACACCGCTAAATCGCTGAGTCGTCCCATCCATCAGAGCAGCACTCATGCGAATCTGACCATCAGACTGCAAAACCGAACCCGTTCCCGCATTAAATCGGGGATCATCTTCCAAAAGCTGACAGCCATGTACGACTGCGGTTTGAGCCGTTGCCCCATCTTTGAGCAGCGCGTAAACGTCCTCGACAACTTTGTAGAGCGATCGTCGTACCGCATCTGCGCCTCCCTTCCCCTTAAGCGAACTGCCAGCCCCACCGTGAATAATGAGCTTGGGTTGGATGCGATTTGCAGTCATGAATTAAAGCCTCAAGAGAATGATCAAACGATCGCTGGGTGGATCAACAGTTCATTATCTCTGATGGTGGATCAACTCAACGTTCGCCAATCACGAATCGTTTGCTTCTTTTGCCTGAGATTTGCGACGACGACAACGTTCTGAGCAGTACTTTACATCGTCCCAGCAGTCTTCCCACTTTTTGCGCCAGGTGAAAGGCAGCCCACAAACGGGACAAATTTTAGTCGGCAAATCGGACTTTGAGCGGGCACGAGGCATGGTGACCAAGGTATTGAGCCATGTTACTGGATTCCTCTAGCTTAAACGCTGTAGCAAATTCTTCATAAAAAAATCTCCCCTGCCTCTTAGCTGAGACAAGGAAGAAAAGTTTTGCTGCGAAGCTTCACCTGTTCAGACGTTTCTAATCGTTGGTTCGCACTGATTTACGAGAACGGAGCATCGCGGCACCTGCCAGCAAAATGGCAGCGATCGCACCCGGTTCGGGCACTGTCTGGGTAGCAGGCTCTTCATCAGGGGTTGGGTTCGGAGCAGGTGGCTCAGGGGTAGGAATGATGACCGGAGGCTCGGTGACCGGAGGAATCACAACCGGAGGCTCTACAACCGGAGGATTCACAGCAGGAGGCTCGGTGACTGGAGGAATGACGACGGGAGGAACAACGGGAGGTTCTACAACGGGAGGAGCGATCGGAGGAGTGACAACGGGAGGAGTGACAACGGGAGGGGTCGGGATGCTTCCAGCAAAGCTTGGTTCAGCCGTGTTGGTGCCGTATTGAAAACGCACACTGCTGATCGCCTTGGCAAGGTCAAAACCAGCCGGAAGTCCAGATACGCCAAAGGAAAAGACGACAGATCCCTTAATCAAATCGCGATTGAGTCCGCCATTACCTGTCGTGGGGTTGTCACCTGCTGTCACGATGCCATAGTCTAGACCGCCGACGTTTTCAGTGCCAGACAGATTGGCTGAGGTGTCGAAGCGATTTTTGGGGCCAAAAAGTCCCAATCCTGCGGCGCTCATTCCGTAGTTGTAACTCGAACTGCCGATCGCCAGCTTAGAGTTAAAGCCCCATTCGCCGCCGACGTTTGTGGTGTTGGAGCTACCGCCATAGATGCTGGAACCATTGCCCAATCGTGCAGAAATGGGATTGAGCTTTAGATTATTGCCAATGTCAAAAAACAGTCCCGTCAAAACGTCTGTGGGAACCAGAGAATCGGCTGTGCTGGTATTGTTGAGCGCGATCGACAACACGTTATTCGATAAATCAAAGAGGGCGGATGCCGATCGTCCAGAGTCGGTGCCAGAAAATAGAACCGAAGAAGTAGATGCGGTCTGCGAGTTTACTTGGGCAAAAGCTGGTGCGCTTCCCAAAACGGAAAATAAGCCGAGTGCTACGAGAATTGACTGACTTGCTCTTGACGCGAGAGAGAACTTAAACATTGCGTGCAGAACCTTGGGAGTATATGTATAAATCTATACCCAAAGATTGATGAATATCCGACCCTTCTATCGAGCTTAATCCAGTCTTCACCTAAGTTAAAAATGAGAAAGCTCTAATAAAATCACTACGTGTTATTTACTATACTTATGTGTAATTTATAATGCCAAATAGTCGTTAACTACAGATATACACTTAGCTAACAGGTTTTATTTCTTTTCTGTCGTTGCGATCGCCCCTTCTGAGTGGCCTTGTCTATGTAAAGCTAAGGAGGCTGACCTTGTATTTCTGATTTTCTTGATGAGCGAAACTGCACTTTCTCACATTCGTATTGTTTTGGTGGAGCCAGCCGGGGCGCTAAATGTGGGATCGATCGCGCGCATCCTCAAAAATATGGGGCTGAGACGTATGGTGCTGGTCAATCCCAGTTGTGATCCGCTGTCAGCCGAGGCGCGACAGATGGCAGTCCATGCCGCCGACCTGTTGGAATCCGCAGAAATCGTCCCGACGCTGCCCGATGCGCTCAAGGGATGTCAAAGAGCGATCGCCACCACCGTTCGTACCCGCTCCGTCGATACCCCGTTAGAGCATCCCAGAACTGCCCTACCGTGGCTGTTAGGAGACATAACAGAAGATCAGTCACAAGAAAGTCAGAGACTACAGTCGGCCTTGATCTTTGGTTCTGAAGATCGAGGCTTAAGCAACGAAGAACTGAAATATGCACAACGCTTTGTCTGTATTCCATCAAGTCCTGTTTATCAGTCGCTCAATCTGGCGCAAGCGGTGGCCATTTGTTGTTACGAGCTTTATCAGTGGGTCAGTCAGCCAATGACGATCAATCAATCCATTTCTACACCCACTTACAATTCAGAACTCGCCTCACTGGATGACCTGGAAGGCTACTACCAAAACCTTGAGGAATTGCTGCTTAAAATTGGTTATCTGCATCCTCACACGGCCAGCAGTCGCATGGAGAAATTTAGACGACTGTTAAATCGTGCTTATCCCGCTCCGACGGAGGTGGCTCTGCTGCGGGGAATTTTGAGACAGGTGGCCTGGGCGATCGAGACTCAAAAGCCGCGATCGTAAGTGCGAGTGACTCATTTAGGATTGCTATCAATCTGGCAATTCTTCTCAAATGTTTATTATTCAACCGACCACTTTGATGAACTCAATGTAAAATCCCTACATCTAGTGGGAGCGCTCGATCGTTCCCGTCAAAAAAATCGTCACACAAAAGGCGTTAAACCTGGCTCAAAGCCTATTCATCGATCGCTTGACTAAAGAGAGGAAGACCTAAATGCGGGATGGCAACGATCCAAATGCGCCTTTTGAGGGCAATGCTTCAGAAGAGAGACTTTCCCAACGTCCTGTTAACCAGCGGCCGAGACGCTTGAGCCAGCCTCCAGAGCCGCGTCCGATTCAAAAAACTCGACGACGTACCCGTCCTGAACCAGCCTCCCGAAAAGCCCCCCTTTCTTTGCAAAAACCGCCAGTCGATGCTTCACGCCCCAGCTTTAAACCAGAGAACGATCGCCCCGAAGCCAGCCGCAGACGACCTGAGAAGCGCGATCGCAAGCCCAATCCTGCTGTTAAAAAAAGCCAGTCTGATTTGCGTCGTCGCCAACGATCTCTTCGAGATACCCGCCAGGGGTCGCCCAAGCCTTATGCCACTCATCCGGCCAGCGTTCGACCGATGGCCAAGCCTGCTCGTCCGAGAACGCGATCGGGAGCCGCTCTTTTATATGGAACTCGCCTGCTGATCTTGGGTGTGGGTGTGGGTGTGATCGCCGGAACCATTTTGTCTGTTTGGGACCCTGCCAGCCATTTCACCGCTGGAGCTTCTTCAGAAAAGACGGAAGTCACCCCAACGCCGCCCGTCTCAGAAACGCCAACGCTGCAACTGGGGCAAGAAATCACGCCGCTCAAAACACAGATTCAGACCTTGGCCGCCCAACAGCCGCAACTGACCGCGGGAATGATGGTCGTTGACCTAGATACCAACGCCTACTTCAACCTGAATGCGGCAACTCCGCTTCCTTGTGCCAGTACGATTAAGCTACCTATCCTGGTTGCTTTCTTTCAAGATGTTGATGCGGGAAAGATTCGTCTTGATGAGATGCTAACCATGCGTCCTGATCTGGTAGCAACCGAATCGGGAGATATGCAATACCAGCCTCCGGGCACCCAGTTTAGCGCTTTAGAAACGGCAACCAAGATGATCACGATCAGCGACAACACCGCGACAAATTTACTGATCGATCGCCTCGGCGGTAAAGATGCCCTTAACCAGCGCTTTCAGTCTTGGGGCTTGATGACTACCTCGATTCGCAATTTGCTTCCTGATGTCGAAGGAACCAATATGAGTAGTTCTCAAGATTTGGTGTTGCTGCTAGGTCTAGTTAGTAATGGAAAATTGTTGTCGATGCGATCGCGCGATCGGCTGCTGGAAATCATGCGCCAAACGGTCACCGATACCCTACTACCGAGTGGACTGGGAGAAGGCGCGACGATCGCTCACAAAACAGGCAATATTGGCGGCATGACGGGCGATGTTGGACTGGTGGATATGCCCAGCGGTAAGCGTTATCTGATTGGTGTCATGGTGAAGCGGCCCCGAAATGATGATCAGGGTGAAGAACTGATTCGTCAAGCGTCTCGGATCACGTATCAGTATTTTAGTCAACCCGCTTCTAACCAAAATGGGACGACTCCTCAAGGGGCCGTACAGCCGCGATCGAAGATTGCTCAACCTTAAAACAAACTAAACATTACGTAGAAACGCATCACTTCTCAGTTAGCAGTGCGCTTTGCTTAACTCAACACACCCGACAGGTAACGGTTTTGTTTAGTTCATAATCCTTGAGTGTTCCAAAACTGACTCATTTCTCTCTTCAAATATTCCTTCTTTAGAGAGACGCTCCGATCGATCGGGGTCACTACGCTTGGAGGATACTCAGAACATTACCGGAACCCATGCTGGGAACTGCGCTGCATTCACCATGAAATTAAATTCATCTCGGTTTAGACAGGTTTTCCTACCGATTAGTATCATTGCGTTTGCTATTTTTACAGGCAATCTGCGAGCGAATGCAGAAGATCCAAACTCAACAGAGTCTTTACCAGTCAACCAGTCTGAGATTGATTGGGAGCGGGTTCGATCCAACAAACCTGCTCAAGTTAGTGTGGCTCAAATCGCCAGCAGAGTTGCTGATCCGATTCCGGGTGAGGTGCCGACTTCTGCAAGCGAGTTGACTGGAGGGCAAGCATTCCTGACTGCTCAAACTACTACAACGCCCGGTGTTGTCACGCCTGCAAATGGGGCAGATACGTTAGCGCCTTCCGGCTCGATTACTGCGCCTAACGCAACGCCTAATGCAACACCTAACACGGTGCCTAACACAGTGCCTAACACAACGCCCAATACTGGTGTAAATCAGACCCCTGTAGAATCGATTCCTCAGACTCAACCTATCCAACCGCCTGAATCTACCCCTCAAACGACTCCGAGTCCGGCGGCTCAGACGACAGAAGTTTCTCCGGGGCGAGTGACACGATCGGGGTCTAGCTACATTGGAGTGGGCGGCAACATCGGCATTGGTAGTGGAGACACGGAACTGGGACAGGGTAGCTTTGCGGTCTTGAGTAAAATTGGGCTGCTGCCGTCGGTATCTGTGCGTCCTTCGGTGCTGTTTAGCGATGATGTGACAATTTTGGTGCCTGTTACCTACGACTTTAGTTTTGGCGAAGGGCCAACGGGAGGACTTGGGTTTGCTGCGGCTCCTTTTGTGGGTGTTGGGGTTGCGATTTCGACGGGTGATGACGCTGAGGTGGGGTTGTTGCTGACTGGGGGAATCGATGTGCCTTTGAGTTCTCAGTTTACAGCGACGGCTTCTGTCAATGCTTCGGTAACTGGGGAAGCCGCGATCGGGATTCTGCTAGGCGTTGGATATAACTTCCAGGGCTTCTAAAAGCGGATTGTATTAAACATTAAATTGTATTGAACATTAAAAGGGCAATTGGTGAAAGATAGCTTTCTGATCCAATTGCCCTTACTTTATACCAATTGTATTTAATGTCTATTTGATGTGCTTGATGAAGTTCCTTCACTTCGTTATTGAGAGATTCTGCCCCGCAATACCAAATTGATCTTTGAACGCTACAGATCTTGCAGCCCCCTAAATCCCCCACGAGTGGGGGACTTTGAATGTAGGAGTTCCCCAGAGGTCAAGACTTTTCTAGGTTTCAAAGTCCCCCAGAATGGGGGATTTAGGGGGCGAAGGATCTGTAGCATTAACAGATTGATTTGGTACAACCCCTCAATCTAGGGAACTTTAAAAGAAAAATTCTAGATCATGCATTTGCAATCTATTGAATTTCTTGCTTCGCTGGTTGGTTGTGAATCATTACTTTTTGTTTGTGGTCGTTTTTGTGCGTAATACAACAGGGGCATTGACGCTGCGATCGACAATGGTAGTCGGTAATTCTTGATGGTAAACGCCTGATGGAATTAGACCACAGCCGCCATACTGGGACATAACTCGCTGTTGGGCCATGACATCTTCGCCACAATGGTTGAGCGGTAGGTCTTGCCAAAAGTTAAAGCCGCCGACAGAGCGAAGTTTTTGAGTATCATACATTACGCAACCGCCTACCCAAGCAACTCGGTATTTGCGAGGATTTTTTGGGTCGAGGTTGAGACGCTGTTGTAGGTGAAAAAGATTGGCAGCATTGTGTAGTCGCCAACGTTCCCATTCTGGCATTCCGGGTTGCAAGGCTTCGGGGTGAACTGGCTCATCCCAAAACTGGATCGCTTGCTCGTGGGGTCGAATGTCATCGACAAAACTGAGTCCCGTCAGCGCGCTTCCGACAAATCCACAGCGTTCTTGCTGAATTGCAGTCAGCATTTGCTCAATTACATAAGATTCTAGAATCAAGTCATCGTCGAGAAACAGCGCGTAAGGTGCAGTCACCTGGTCAAGGAGAAACTGTCGCTGCTCGGCCATTCCTCGACGCGGGAGATGTCTGTGCGTTGCGATCGAATGCTGGTGCGATCGCAACACTCGTAATGCTGACTGCACTTCACCAACCGCGATCGCATCAAAGGTCTCAGTCTGATCAGAAATGACAATGCGAAAATTCTGAAACGATTGAGCGATCAAACTGGTTAATGTGACGGCTAACGCTGAGGGGCGATTGTAGGTAGGAATGAGAACATCAACGATCGTCATTTCAACAATGCTATGAGGAATAGAATCTTAGAATCGTGAATCCAATAAACCCGACAATCAATTCGCGGCTAGTCGAACAAAACCTGCGAAGGCAGGTTAAGACGCTTTTCTAGTCTACTTTGTTCTGGTAGGCGCGGCTTGAACCGCCAGTCAAAATTACAGGCTGTTTAATCATTGATCCTCAACGACGAACCGTTAGATATTCGATTAGAGATTTGATGAGTGAATCACTAACTTCTAGAGCGCTGTCATCGCTTGAGTTAATTCGCTAGACAGATCAACGTCAGAAAGATCACGCTTTCTAAACAATACGCCTGCTAGAAAATAGGTGTTTCCTGAGTAGAAGGCCTGTTGATTAGCCTGAAGTTCTGCAATATGACTTTTCACCTTTGGTTCTGAACTGTAGTAACCAAATTGAAGCGGCGTGATCATAAAATCTTCAACACTATAGTTGTATATTTCACCTTGAGCGATCGTGCCCACTGGGTTAGAGTAGCTTGAGACCAACACCATGACGTTGGGATAGTCCAGCGTTAATAGAGAATTGGTAATGGCAGCCCCATCAAATCCGCCATACAGCAAGGGCATGAGAATATCATTATCGGGTGCAGGAAGGTAAGGAGGATTGGCAATGAGATATTGAGCCGTCGGTCTGGGAGTCTCAAAAAACGATCGATTGTGAATGAAATATTGATGATCTAACTCATATTGAGCCACTCTCGATTGAGCCACCTGAGAAGCCGAAGGATTTAATTCATATCCATGAACTTTACCGACAAAGTTAGTTCGTAAAAGTGAATTAATGACCGGAGTTCCATCACCACAGCCAAACTCTACGATCGTATCTACATCATCACAGTGATTAAAAACCAGACGCTCAAGACAATGGGAATAGAAATGAGATTCTTCGGGACAAAAGAAGACTTCTTTCTCAGAAACAGATTTGCGGGTGGACTGCGATCGCAACAGAATTCCAGTCAAGGTAATACCCTCGCTTTGTAAAAGTGTGTATAAAGACGAAGGGCAGACCAGATGCCTACCCCTCAAAACCGTTTATCAAACTGAGATCACGGGCAAAGGCTGCGTTTTTTCACCCTGACGAATCACTCGAACGACCGCCTCACTAGCACGATCGCCCATCAGTTTTTCCTGGTCGTAGCCCAAAATCATTTGCCATGCTTGAGTCGGGTACATATCAATCAAAGGCAGCGTGACATTTTGAATCATCCAGCGTCCGTGTCGCTCGTCTTCTTTGATGTGTAGATCCCAATAGCCCATTGCAGCGTCTGACAGTTTAAGCCGTTTTGCTGCTGCCAGATAGTTGTGATAAGCCGCCGGCCCAGCGACTTCAAAGTAAGCCAGACCGCCGTTGTAGCGCAGAAAATAACGCTTACATTCGGTGAGCAAAAAGTTGTGGTTAATGCTGGCTAACACTTCCCACGGTACAAGGTCAAAATACGCTTCTGGCTGAATGCTGAGTCCAAGTTCGGTCAACATTTGAGCAAAGAAGGTGGAGTGTTTGCGCGAAAGACGACCATTGCCATATTCTTCGAGCAAAACTTTGGTGAGTGTCGCCTGTACTTCGTTCGCAGCACCGCCCAAAATGCGGGACAGACGACTAGCTTCGATAAGACCGTCAAAGGAAGCGATCGCCAACAGATAGCGATAGCCTTCTAGAGTCATCTGTTCGCGCATGTAGTAAGCATCTAACGAAAGCGGAGGCTCTAGATCAGCATCAAAGCGATCAAGAATAGCTTGCTTTACATCCAGAGTTTTGTAAGCGTCGAGGTCAAAGTTTTCGAGTTCCCACTGCTGCCAAATGGTTTCGATCTGATCGCGGATTTTGTGCAGGTAAGGCGAGCGCTCGTTTGTGTAATTGCTCAGGTCGTCATACCAGAAGAGATTGAGACGATTGATGCGGTAGAGGACTCGCTGAATAAACAGATGAGCCGCCTCTGAGCCGTCTTGAGTGTTGTAAGCCTGAACCAGGGCGGCGTGCAAAGCAGTCTCAAAAGTACTCACTTCCGAAGTGTAGCGCTGTAAGTTTTTGTCTAAGTCTTCCGCTTCCAGAAGTTTGCCAAAAGCTTGTTCAGCGCTGTAGTAGGGGTTGTGTTCTATCTGAGTCTCCAGAGGCTTAGGAATGACTCGCTCTTTTTCCAAACGTGTAACTAAGCTGCCCTGCATGTATTTCTCTAATCATTTGTATTTTCTCTAACATATTGATTGATTGATTTGTCTAAATACATCCACTCCAGAGAGAGAGCGTTGTCACCCTAAAGGCAGAGTTTGTTGAGGTGCGATCGACTAAGATCCCCCATCAGTTTATGACCTTCTAACGTCTGAGCCACACTATCTGACCCCAAAATAACCAGGTTAGCCAAATAAGATAATGAGTTGTGACGATCGTCCAAAACGTAAACTGATAAGACTCCTTCTGACTTTTGTGGCGTACTCTCTTCTGAGCTACAAAGCCACCTGGCCAACCACCTGCAAGCTCACATAGATGCAGCCTTTTCTCTGGAGTTCTGCGGTCTCTTCGTTGGGCACGAGCTTTGTCGTCAACATACATAGAATAAGTGACTAAACTCATTACAGGATAGAGAATGAGCGGCAGCGGATTGCGAGTGATCCAGGTGAAATGAACGGCTCCAGCCAGTGGCAAAATTGACAACAGTAATGTCGTGAATATTGGGAACTTGGGCTTGGATGCGATCGACGTGGAGAAAAAAGTAGGTTTGCTGCGTGCGCCCGAAATAAAAGCATCATAGGCACGGGCTTTGCCATCTGACTCAATCACTGTGTAGTAATAAATTGTGTCATTTGCTTGGGGACGACGAGTTACGTTTTTGAGGCCAGTGATATGTAGAAAAACTTCTGGGCTACCATCATCTGGTTGAATGAAACCAAATCCACGATCGTCTTTCCACTTTACAAGCTTTCCACTGCGTAGACTGAGTTTCATAAGAAGTCAAAGAAGTCAATAGCGTGATTTTTGTAACATTGATTACCCCTTATGCTACCCGATCCACCCACGAAGTCACCACGCTTAGATTGATTCAACAAAGCTGCTAATTTGCAGACCACTTGGTTAATGTAGTCAACTGAGCATAGGCTATTATCATCTCCAGAAACCTAGGCTGCTCCCTGAGAAGTGTCGGACGATTCTACAAGTGGTAATTTAACAGGTGGCAACACATTGAGATCAGAAGGAAGCCATTCATCTTGTAGTTTCTTAATCGCGAACTCTTTTTGTTTTGCTTCAATTTCAATCCAGGGAGCCTGACGGTAAACGCTAGGCATAATGGTGATGTAATCGCTGTGACGCTGATCTAAAAAGGATTCTGCTCCGTTAGAGATATGCACAACCTGCAAGTCTGGAGTCGCCCAAGTGCTACGAGCCAATGCAAACATTTCTGCAACGCTGGCATCTTCATAGCTATCTACTTTTTCATGAATAACATGATGATGAGCATCAAATAATAAGGGAATGTTAGCTGCCTGACAAATTGTACCAATCTCTTGACTGCTGTAGGTATATTCATCATTTTCTAAGGTCAAGCGAAGCCGAATATTATCAGGCAAATCTCGAATCACACTGATTAACCGATCGCGACGATCGCCCTTTCCACCATGAATATTCATTAATGCCCAGGGAGACTGCGGCAGTCCCAAAAAATCCATAATACGGGCATGAGTTGCCAAAATTTTGATGCTGGTTTGCACGACTTCAGGGCGGTCGGAACTCAACACCACAAACTGATCAGGATGCAGCACTAATCGAATTCCCAATGCCGAACTGCGATCGCCGACCTGTTTCATTTCATCCGCAAATTCAGGCAAGATTGCTTCGCCGATCGTGTCATCTGCAAATGGAAATAGCCCAGAACCCATGCGATAGAGACGAATGTTATTCACATCGCAAAAGTCGATCGCCCGCCCAAGTCGCCGCAAATTTTCGGCATAAAGGGTTCGCAACATGGTTTCTTGCTCGGCGTGATCGAACTGCAACAACCGTTTGCGCGTCACCGTCTTGAACCTGACTGCCTGCGATTCGGTAATGCAAACCAATCCTAATTGAGGCGTTATCATCCACTCACTGCCCAATTTATCTAGCTTTTAGTGGGTCATGTCCCCAGTTCATTAACGAATAGCGCCAGCGAGTATGTTCAATATCACCCGATGGCTTTTGAGCAGAGTGACGATGTACATAGCTGATGACGCGCTGCATTTGAGATAAGTCATCTTGGCTATACTCAGAGTGCTTTTTGTGCAGAAGTTCGACAATATGACGACCGGATTCATGCCCGATCGATTCCTCGTGTCCTTCCTTGATTTGTCCTACACTGCGCGACTCTTCGGTGTTTAGCCAAGACTCTAACTCCCGATCAGTCATATTAACAGCTTGCTGAAATTCATTAACAATTGTCTTTGTTTCTTCAACCATGTCTACTCCTCAACTTTATTTAGTGCATCCGCTTTATGAATCGCTTCTTTTCCCGTCTTTGCACTTTCGACTAAGTATTCGGGGTTGTCTTTTGAAGCGTCGAAGTGATGTCCTTTAAAGTCTGTTGGTTCAGTTAATTTCTTTTTGATCGTGCCTTCGGTGGTGCCTTGGGAAGTGTTCCACTCGACCCGATCGCCTTTCTTTAGTTCTTCGCTCATGGTGATCCTGCATACTGCATTTCTAGAATAAAAGCGGATGCAACCTGTAACCTCTGTCTTGCGACGGTAGCGATTCGACCCTGCGACTGAATAAATTGAGACGACAATTACTTAGGGCTTTTGCACGCTTCGCTGTTTTAAGACGCTGAAGTTTTTGCGCTCCGCCATCCATTTAGTGAAAGGACGATCGCGCCATGTATGACTATGATTTGTTTGTGATCGGGGCTGGGCCAGGAGGGTTGTCTGCTGCCAAAAGAGCCGCAAAATATGGAGCAAACGTCGCGATCGCTGAAGCTAATCATCTCGGTGGCACCTGTGCAAATCTTGGCTGCATTCCCAAAAAGCTGATGGTCTATGCGGCTGATTTTGCAGATTGGTTTGAGGCATCAAAAGGCTATGGGTGGCAGGGTGAGCCGCCTCTGTTTGATTGGCAGCGCTTTGTGAAAGCCCGAAATCAAGAACTCGATCGTCTGCGACAAAGCCATCAAAACTCGTTACACAAAGCTAACGTTAATCTTTTTCAAGGTCGGGCAAAACTGCTTGATTTGCACACAATCGAAGTAGCGGATCAGAAGAAAGTTACAGCTAACAAGATTCTCATTGCTACAGGAGGAAAGCCAAGCAAACCTGACATTCCGGGTATTGAACATGCGCTAACTTCTGATCAAATGTTTAACCTCAAGCAGTTACCCAAACGAGTTGCAATGTTGGGGGCTGGCTACATTGGTGTTGAATTTGCGAGTGTGCTGCGCGGATTTGGATCTGAAGTTTTTTTAATGAACAAAGAGGACTGCATTTTGCATGGATTTGATCAATCCGTTAGTCAAGCTGTGCGAGAAGGTTTGTTAAAACGCGGAATTCACAATTTTTGCAATACCACGATCGACAAAATCATTCCAGTTAATGAAGGTCTGACTTTAACGCTTTCTAATGGTGAAACGATCGTGGTCGATACGGTTCTCTGTGCGATCGGGCGGTCTGCCAATTTAGAGAATTTAGGACTAGAGCAACTGGACGTGGAGATGGATCAAAAAGCGATCGCTGTCGATGCTCACAGCCGCACCAGTCAATCTCACATCTTCGCAGTGGGAGACTGCACCAATCGCAAACAACTCACCCCTGTTGCCCGTTCAGAAGGGCGCGCTTTTGCAGATACTCAATTTGGCGACTATTCTTGGACAGTAGACTATGCCAGCGTGCCGTCGGCGGTTTGTGCGCGTCCCGAAGCGGCTTCGATCGGACTGACCGAATCACAAGCCCAAGAAAAATTAGGAAAAATTCGCTGCTATCAAACAGAATTTAAGCCGCTCTTTCATAGTCTGAGTGGTCAAGATGTCAAGATGTTGATCAAGTTAGTGACCGATGAAGAGACTGATCAAGTGATTGGACTACACATCGTTGGCGATAATGCTGCCGAGATCATTCAGGGATTTGTATTAGCAATGCAGCAAGGTATTACAAAACAAGACTTCGATCGTACGATCGGGATTCATCCCTCTTCCGCAGAAGAACTGTTCACGATCGCTTAGTTTTACGCGAATTCGATGCAGTTTTTTCGCTTCGTTGTTCTGTCCTTTTGCCCCCCAAGCTGCCAATTTTGGGGGACTTTAAGAGAAGAATTGTGGTTCAAAGTCTCTGATTTGTCCAACGTCTATAGTCCAACGTCCTCTACAAAATCTGCTCTAAAATTGTGGGGTCTTGGATCTCTTTGTCTCGCGCTAATAACAGCACTTTTGAGACGACTTCGGCCGTTTTGGGATCGGGATCGACAAACGGTAAAAAGATTCTGCCGCGATGCTGAGAATGGACGGGGACGATGCAGAGCGATCCGCCTGGTTGACGATGGACGTTTGCGCTGCCCAAATGCACCGAGTAACTGCCCAACTGTCCCTCGATCAAGACGTGAGCACTTTGGAGTTGCACATTGTGAAGCTTTAACAATCGACAGGTTTCGCGGACTAATGCCGATCGCATCTCAACTGTGGAGGCCGTCGCTTCGGGATCGACTCCGCCTTGATGGGCCACACTGACCACCAGATCCAGATCGCGCATCACTTCGCTAAATAGACGAGGCGGCACTTCGGTCAACGGAATCGGCTTCCATTCGTCGCGACGGTAAAATCGAACGCCCTCGATCGTCAATCCTTCGACTTCTAGCGGCGTGTAAAATCCGTTGAGAAAATCGACTTCAGCAATCAGTCCCTCCGCGTGAAATATCCGTCGAACGCCGACTTCGGGAGTCGCGATCCAGCCCCGCTGACCCCACAGCGCCAACGCCTGTTTTGGGTTGACTTGATGACCTTCGTAGCGACGAGACATCGCTTCTGGCTGCTCGACAGTCGTGGGAACGTAGAGTTCTCGAAAGATTTGCTTGAAGGGTTGCACTCGATCGCTGCCAAAACAATCTTGCTGCCACAAATGCCATTCCTGAGTCATTAACAAATCATGGGGATGGGCAATTCTCAACTGAGTGGAGGCGATCGGGGTGACGATTTGACTGTGATTTTTCAGGGCGGTTCCTTGATTGACGAGATAGCCAATTTCAGCATCGCCCATCAACACAAGCTGACTCAACATGGGGAATAAGACCGGATGCTTTGCGAGTTGAATTAACTCTGTTGCGGTAAAGCGATCGCCCCGACACATCGCCTGCTCTAACGAAATCCGAATTCGAGAAGCCTGTTGGGTGATTTCTTGTTTACGAGCGGTGAGGACTTGAATTTCAGGCTGTTTTTTGAGTTTGGCAGGAATGGCTTTAAGCGGTTTTCCTTGTTTCGTCACCGTAATTTCTGGTGCGCCTTTAGCCGTAATTGCGAGACTGACGCTAACTTGATCGATCGTCACAATTTGAGCTTGATCCACGAGGTCGGCGATCGCTTGCGCTTCCATGGCCCATTGGAGCCGTTGGGGATCGACAAAGCCTGCGGTACGGGCCAGATTTTCGAGTCCAATCGAGACGGCTAACTTTTCGCTGGACTGTCGCTGAGAGCCAAACTTTTTGCTGGTACGCAGAAATTCTTGGAGCAGTTGGTAACGATCGAGCATCTCACGATCGCGCTTTTTCCCCTTTGGCAGCGGCAACAATCCCAACGCTCGGACGGCATCCTGATGGCGCTTGCTGGTAATGCGATCGCGTAGCGTTTGGGACTCTAGATTGCCCAACATCGCATCTGCAAACAGTTTGGCGCGCTGGTGTCCGGCTCCACTTGAGGCATATTGGGCGGCTTCGTAGAGTTGGTTCCAGCGATCGGACTTGAGTTGTTTGTAGAGGCGATGAAACCATTCGACATCGACGGCCCCCTCGACTAGACTTTGAGCCGACAGCGGAGTTCGTTCGCTAATTTGGGCGACCCAGGTTTCGCGAACTTCTGGTTCGACGCTCCAACCGTTGTCTTTGGTGTGGGCATGAAACCACCAGACCGCTTCGGCAAATCCGGGACAGTCGATCGCGTGTTCGATATAGTGAACCCACTGCGGCGCATAAAAGGCAAATTGGATTAGATTTTCTGGCTTGATTTGGGCGGATTGAACGCGCTGAGAGAATTCGGCTGGGGTGTCATCTGGGGCCGGAAAGCTGACTCGCATCAGATGACTAAACACGGAGGCTTTGCTGAGACTGTTGTAGGCGTAGTGGCGTACCAGCTTATTGCGATCGAAGGCTTGAATCAGTTGGATGACAGTAGACATTCCCACAACGGACTTGAGCGCTCGTGCTGCTTGAGAAGCGGCTGTTGGCAAATCACCGCGCTGGAGTTCGATTGCTAGAATTCGCTGACGGGCCCGATCGGACAGTTCCAATAAGAAAGGATGGGCGGTGTAGGTTTCGATGACAGTGCGACGAGTCAGATCTGACAGCGCCGGAAACGACGTTCTGAGATTGGCTTTTGCTTCGGCAGCACTCCCTGATTGTTGAATGGCATCGGTAGAACGGTCTTCAGCGCCCAACAGGTAAAACATCACATCCGCCTCAGTTGCCCCGCCAAGCTGGTAGGTGTCGAATACATCCCACAGCGTCACTGTTCCTTGATAACTGGGCAAAAAACGATCGACCCAGCGGACTAGATGCCACCAGCGAATGCGATCGGACTCCCCATCAGATTGATAATGTCGAGCGAAATTAATCCAGTAGCCAATAAAATCGCTGACCTGTCGCTTGGCTCCCCAATAGCTTGAATTGTGTTCCCACTGGGGATCATTCTTCAGTTGCGTCAAGGGAATCGTGTCGAGCAGGGTGGCGATCGCCTCCAGGCAATAGTCAAAAACTTGAGTCGGCGGATGTAGATAGAGCAGCCATGCAATGATGAGATTGATTTGCGACGGATATCGTAGTGATGGCGGAGTTTGTCCCGTGTGGGCTTGCAGGTCAGCAACAACTCGATCCACCAGGCGGGACTGATCACTCAAATTGGCGACTTCTGACGTATGAGGATCTGAGCGGTAGTCAAATCGGGGGGCGATCGCTCGAATCAACTCCAGCCCATCGGCATCGCGCAGCGTCTCAGACCGATCGCGCCACCAGTTAAGCCAAACATCACTCAATGGCAAGCGTTCCAGATTCCCCTCTCGCGACAGCTTTGAATAGAAGCGGGGAAAATTCCAGTTCAGGTTGCCGAGGAGTTCTTCTTCTTGCTCGACTTTGACAGGCGTTTGGTGATGCTCGTGGATCAGGTCATCCAATGCCAGCAAACAATTCAGAGCGGGGAGGGTCGCGATCGCAACAGGCTTGATGACTTGGGGAGGCGCGATCGCTGTCAAATCGGCAGGCTGCACCAGTCCCAGAGCGTCTGTCAGCGTGGCTTCGGTTTCGGATTGCAAAATGCCTGTAAGTAATTGCGTCTCGGTGAGCGTGAGCTTCGATCGACGGGTCTGATAGTCAGTTGCCAAACTTTGGGCGCGATCGAGCAGACGATTTCGCTGTACCAGTTCGCGCAGAAGTTCGAGTCCGGCTTGACGCTGAGGGGCTTGTTTGGCAGTGAGTAACCGTTCTGCGGAGGCGATCGCCGCTTCATCCGATTGGCTTAACAGCAAGCCCAAAATTCCTCGCCGCAGATCGCTGGCTTGACGGGTGAGCAGGTGTTCTAACTGGGTGCTTTCTGAGGGAACGATCGTGCACGCTTGTAGAAGCCGAATCACCTGTTCTCTCACATAGCTGCTGGCATCCCCGACCAGATCAAACAGCGCCGCCCGAATTTCACTGTCCCAGGGTTTGACCTCGGACAACAATCTAGCAACATTGGCTCGTTCATAAGTGTCAAGCAGTGGCAGATAAGCAATGAGTCGCTTGGGCGATCGCGTCCCCAAATTTTGGATCAGCGCTGAGGCGACTAGATTTTGGCTGGATTCGAGCGTCACCCATTCCCAGACGATCGACTGCGTTTTGGGCTTAATCGGAAAGTTGGGTAAGGCTTGTTCTAACCGCTCAAACAAGTCAGACTGATGAATGTCTGTATCTCCCGTGTGAGAAAGCGCTTGCACCGCAGCCGTCGCCACCTGCAAATCACGATCATTCACCGCCGACAATAGACTCATTCTGGCTGGCGCGATCTCTAGTTGAGCTAAAAAATGCACCGCGACAAATCGATGAGTGGCTTGGGGATGGTTGAGCAGCGGTACGGCAAGGTCGATCGCAGCCACCGCATCCACAAATCCGGCTGACCATAGGGCTAAATAAACCAGTTGTGGATCTTCACTTTCCAGAGCAGCAGATCGAGCATCCAAACTTTCGAGCAGATCCAGCACTTGGGCGATCAGTTGTTTGGCGAGTTTTTCGTTGAGTGACTCCAAACCGAATCCAAACCAGACATCCACCGCGCGAATTGTGGCGCTAAACCGAATTAGATTTTGCTCCAGAATCAATCGCAGCATTCGCTGAAAGGCGATCGGGTGAGCTTCGTCGATCGTCTCCAAAATGGTTTGTCGCAAGCCTTCTTGTCGTTGGGCGGCGAGGAGTAAGCGTTCGATAAAGTCCCAGCCATCGGCTCGATTGGCGACCAGTAGCGCACGAGTCACATGCCGCCCCATTGCTCCGATGTCGTGAGTGCCACTGGCGGATGCGGTCAAAATCTCGAAAATGGCTTGTCCTTCGGTGTGTTCGATCGCGGCTGCAAACAAAATCCCCAACACATCGGATGCATAGTAGCCCAGGTATGGCACCCAGGCGGCAAACCACTCCAAATCCTGGTCATGGCCTTCTACCACATCAATCAGTTGTTGCAACCAATTTTGTCGCTTGTCTGCACTGTATTCAGCATGGTTTGGGGCGCGAAACGATCGCCGACTGTAGCCCGATCGATAAGGTAATTGTGCAATCAGTTGCCACGCAGATTCGACGATCGGGCCAAACCTGGGAAAGAGAACATTGAAAATTTGCAGACGATCGCTGGGCGTAAACTGATCTAACTGTCGTCGCGATTGTTCTCGAACTTGATAGAACTGATGATCGTCCGATCGCTGTCCGTCAGCCCCATAACCGAGAATGGCATAACCCACCGATCGCAACCGTTCGTCAAGATCACTCAATTGTTGAATACGCTGCGATCGCCAATCTGCTACATAAACTGCTTGTAACTGAGCCTGTGCAACTTCGCGATTCAGCATTCTTTAATTCCTCAACAAATTCTTGACCTGCCGTTATTCACCCTAATTAAGCCCAAAATAGAACGATCGTCACCCTACTGAAGTGTCTCCAGGTTTGATCGTTCTAAACGCTACCCGCCTACTAGCGGAACTAACCGTAAAAACAACAGTTGCGAATCAGGTCGCAATCTCACCACGTCCTCTAAATTTTCTTGCTGCTGCTCGTCGAGAAACACAAAATACAATCCGTCTGTAAACGCTTGTAGGGCTGTCTCGATCGATCGTTCCAGATTCACAGTTTGTTCTAGATCACGGCCGCCCAAATCCACTTTTCCCTGCTCAACGCCCAGACTAATCTGACCCGGACTGACGACCCGCATCAGGCGACCCTGACGTTGACGAGCTTCAAATCCAGCAACTTCGGCGCAGACGATTTGAGTTAGCAAATTTCGTAGGGTGAGAGCGCCCTCAACTTCAGGCAAGGTTAGTTTCCAGTCAGAAAAGATGGGTTGAGTTTTTCCCATGACTTTTCCGGAGACAGTGAGTGTAGAGGCCATAGTGCTATTTGTTGAACCCGTACATACAAATGTACTATACAATACTTGAGTAAGTGCCCCTGTCGTTCAAAGTTCGCAAAGTCTTTAAACAAGGTTAGCTTTAGATTCAGTCGATCGCAAAGTGATGTTATCCCAAATCTCGACAGCTTAAAACGTTTCTTGCTCACAGGTTGAGATTCTGAAAATTCCCCTTAACTCCATAAAAAAGAGAAGAAATACTTACCGCTTTTAGTACAGATTTTTAGTACAGAAGTTAATTGTTGCGGTGTCTTTTGCACCTGATCAATTCAATACCGAAACGTTTCTCTTTGTGCTAACTCCAAAATCATAGGGAACTCTAGCGGCATTGATCTTAATCACTCAGCCGTCCGAATTCGGCAAGTGTCAGGGTGAAGTTCAATCCAGCCGTAATACTATCTAGAACGTTGAGGAAACAATATGGCGATAAAGAAGCTGATTTTACCTGCGGTGGCGGCGACTGCTGTGGTTGGAGGGGTAGCCGGATATTTTTACTTTAATAAAGCATCGGGAGATAGTGCAACCCCGATCGCAATTGCCAAAGTCATTCCTGATGAAGCGTATGCGGCCGCTTTTATCTCCACTGATGAACAAAATTGGGCAAAGCTCAAGCAGTTTGGCACCCCAGAGGCTCAACAGGCGTTTGAGAAAAGCTTTCAAGAATTTCGGCAAAAAATGCTCACTCAGTCTAATACGGACGTAGACAAAGACCTCAAACCCTGGATGGGCAACATGATGGTTGCGATGATGCCGGGGGCGAGCACCAAAGAGGCAAATATGGTAGTCGCGATCGCAATCAAAGATAAAGTGAGTGCCCTCAACTTTGCCAACAAGCTCAAAAGCGACTCAAAGGTTAAGAGCGTCGAAACTGACTACAAAGGAGTCAATGTTAGCGAATTTGTCAGTGAAAAAGGCAAAAAACCCGGCTACGCAGCAGTTCTTAACAACTCATACCTCATCGTCTCGTCGAGTAAGCCTTCGATCGAACAGGCGATCGAGTCTGCTCAGGGTAGCGCCTCTTTTGCGACTAAACCAGAAGCTGCGTCGCTCTTGGCTCAGAGTGGTAGAGAAGCCGTACTTGCTCGCTTTTACATCCCAGATTACGCAGCAATGGTACAAGCGATGACTAGCAATTCTAGTAGTCAGATGAGTGCCTCTACTCTGGAATCGCTCAAACAAGTTAAATCGATGGCTGGCAACGTTAGCGTAGATGATATGGGGCTGCGCTTTAAGGGAGGGGTTACGGTCGATCCAAAAATGGCGATCGACTTTAAGCCCTCTCCGGGCAAGGTCGTGGGTCAGTTTCCAGCCGATACGTTTGCGCTCATCTCTGGTGCCAATATTAGCGGCTATTGGAGTCAGTTTGTGGCTCAAACTAAAGACAACCCAGACAGCCAGAAAGTAATAGACGCAATGCGGGGCAACAGTCAAATGATTGGTCTTGATCTGGATAAAGACATTTTTGGCTGGATGAATGATGAGTTTGCGATCGCAATGGCTCCTGTCAATCAAGGCATGATGGCCCAACTGGGATTTGGTCAGGTCATGGTGTTTAAGACGAGCGATCGTAAAACGGCTGAAACAACGTTGGGTAAGCTGGATACGATCGCCAAGCGTCAATTTCTAAATGTCGCTCAACGAGACGTGAATGGCAAAAAAGTCACTGAATGGAAAGCGCCCCAGGGCACGATACTTGGTCATGGTTGGCTAGACGACAACACCGTTTTTATTGCAACAGGCGATCTGGTCACTACCCTGTCGAGTCAGCCCAGTCCTTCCCTAGAAGCCAGCGATAGCTTTAAAGCGGTGACAGCTTCTCTACCCAAGCAAAACATCGGTTACTTTTACATGGATGTGGAGAAAACAATGGCTCTAGTTAATAAAGCTACGCAGCTTTCTCAAACTTCGACGATGAAGCCAGAGACGACCGCCATTCTAAATTCAATCAAGAGCATCGGTGGAACAACGACTCAACTGGATAAAACGACTAGTCAATTTGAAGCGGTGCTGGCTTTTAAGCCCAAACAGTAGTAGTTTTCTGGTTGATCAAAGTAGTGTAATAAGGATGTGTTGGTCTTGGACTGATGCATCCTTTAATTTTTGAGTAATCGTAAAACTGCACTATCCACAGTTAAAGTAGTGTGGCATTCAGGATTAGCGGTTTTGTTTAGTAGGGGTTGGACAATGACTTACTTTATGGGTGTTGATATTGGAACTACCAGTACAAAAGCGATCGTTGTTTCTTCAACTGGTGAGATGAAAGGTCTTGCCAGCCGAGACTATCCTTTGCTCTCTCCGCGGCCTCGGTTCGCCGAACAAGACCCAGACGTGATCTTTTTGGCTGTGTTGCAGTCTATTCAAGCAGTCATGCAGCAGACTAATTTATCTAGTCGAGAGATTGCTGCTGTGGGATTGGGGTCTGCGATGCATAGTTTGATTGTCATGAGCGCTGATCATCAGCCACTCAGCCAGAGTATTACCTGGGCCGATAGTCGCAGTGTTGTTCAAGCTCAACAGTTAAAACAAAGCCCGATCGGACTTCAGATCTACCAAAAAACAGGAACGCCACTTCATCCAATGTCACCTTTGACCAAGTTAATCTGGATGCGAGACTGTGAGCCAGACTTGTTTCACAAAGCAGTCAAGTTTATCTCAATCAAAGAGTATGTTTTATATCAATGGTTTGAGCAATATGTAGTGGATTATTCGATCGCGTCTGCTACGGGGTTGTTTAATCTCAAGACACTAACCTGGGATACAGAAGCTTTAGAACTTGCTCAAATTCAAATTGGTCAACTGAGCGAGTTAGTTCCTACAACTCATCGATTGCAGGGGATTAAACCTCACTTTGCTGAAATGATGGGGCTAGATTCTAATACACCTGTTGTCATCGGCGCGAGTGATGGCGTATTAGCAAATCTGGGAGTCGGCGCGATCTCAGCCAATCAGCTTGCCATTACGATCGGGACAAGTAGCGCTGTGCGAAAAGTAGTTTCTCAACCCATCACCGACCAGCAAGGACGAACGTTTTGCTATGCTCTGACCGATCAGCATTGGGTTGTCGGCGGCCCTTCTAACAATGGGGGAATTGTACTTCGATGGTTTCGCGATCGCTTTGGACAACCTGAAATCGCACAAGCTACCCAACACCATCAAGATGCTTATGATCTGTTGATCCAGTTAGCTGAGACGGTGCCTGCGGGAGCCGACGGACTCCTATTTCTGCCCTTTCTCTCTGGCGAGCGTGCGCCCTACTGGAACGCAGAAGCACGAGGGGTCTTTTTTGGAGTCGCCTTACACCATGAGCGATCGCATTTTGTCCGGGCGGTTCTAGAAGGCATCTTGTTTGCAGCTTATAGTATTACGACTGTTTTGAGTGACCTCACCGAGACAAGTCAAACGATATTAGCATCGGGCGGATTTGCGCGATCGCAAGCTTGGCGACAGATGATGGCTGACCTGTTTGGTCTCGACGTTTTGACCCCAGAAGTCTATGAGGCGAGCGGATTTGGGGCAGCCATCTTAGCGATGTATGCTGTAGAGGAGATTAGCCAATTAGAAGCAGTGCGATCAATGATTCGGATTCGCGATCGACATTCTCCAAACTTACAGCAAACTCAGCGCTATCACAAATTATTTGAGCGATATCAACGGCTATATGATCAGCTAGAACCAGAGTTTGCAACCCTTGATCTTGATTAACGCCAACTTTAGGGGACTTTCAGACCAGATTTCTAGTTCAATGGCTTTTATTTAGCGGAGATTTAGGAGGCTGCCTGAATTAATAATCGCAGCGAAAGTCATCGAATTCACGTTTGATTAAAGTTAAAGTGATGCATCCACGATCGCTCTCTGTTGAACAACTACGGTTGAACAACTACGGTTGAAGCCCTACTATCCCAGCGTGACCGAGAACTCAGTCTTATGCCAATCCATCCCAGCTTCAAGATTGTTAAAGACAGGCGTGACTACAATGCTTGGGTCGCCGCAGAAACGCTAGAAGATTATGCGCTCCGGTTTGCTCCCAAATCTTTTAGAAAGTGGTCAGAGTGGCTCGTGACCAATACCGCAACGGGAGGGCTGTCATTTTTAGCCCTAGAAGCGATCGGCGGTTCTCTCTCGATTAACTATGGGTTTGCCAATTCTGTTTGGGCGATTATGGCGGTCGGGCTGATCGTCTTTTTGACGGGGTTGCCGATCGCCTACTATGCGGCCAAATACAACATTGATATGGATCTGCTGACGCGGGGGGCGGGCTTTGGTTATATTGGCTCCACGATTACTTCCTTAATCTATGCCTCGTTTACGTTTATCTTCTTTGCGATCGAGGCGGTGATCATGGCCCAGGCCTTGGAGCTATATTTTCATCTGCCGTTGGCGATCGGCTATGTCGTTTGTTCTTTAGCGATTATTCCCCTGGTCTTTTTTGGGGTGACCGTCATTAATCAATTGCATCTCTGGACTCAGCCACTCTGGTTGACGCTGATCCTGTTACCTTATGGATGCATTCTCTACAAACAGCCGGATGCGCTGTCTAGTTGGATGCGTTTTGCGGGACAGTCGAGCAGTGGGGCGGCGTTTGATCCGCTTTTGTTTGGCACTGCGGCAACGGTTTGTTTTTCTTTGATTGTGCAAATTGGCGAGCAGGTAGATTACTTACGATTTTTGCCCGACAAACAAGAAAATAATCGCGGTAAGTGGTGGTTAGCGGTGGTCTTGGCGGGGCCGGGCTGGATCTTTTTGGGCTGTGCAAAGCAGTTAGGCGGGGCGTTTTTAGCAGCGTTGGCGATCGGACATGGGGTGAGTTTTGTTCAAGCCAAACAGCCCACTCAGATGTATTCAGTCGCGTTTGAGTCGGTCTTCTCAAACCCAGAGGTTGCTTTGGCCGTCACGATTTTTTTCGTGATTTTGTCTCAGATCAAGATCAATGTCACGAATGCTTATGCGGGATCGCTGGCCTGGTCAAACTTTTTCTCTCGGCTCACCCACAGTCACCCAGGGCGCGTTGTTTGGCTTTTTTTTAATGTCGCGATCGCTCTACTATTAATGGAGCTAGGCGTTTTCTCAACCTTGGAAGCGGTGCTGGGACTGTACTCGAATGTCGCGATCGCTTGGGTGGGGGCATTGGTGGCTGATCTGGTGATCAATAAGCCCTTGGGTCTGAGTCCTTCTTATATTGAGTTTAAGCGGGCGCATCTCTACAACTTTAATCCCGTCGGGTGTGGCTCGGTTTTGATTGCGTCGATCGTCTCAATGGCTGCTTTTGTAGGAATGTTTGGCTTAGTTGCCAAGGCGTTTGCGTCATTTATTGCGTTGGGATTGGCGATGGTACTGGCTCCGACGATCGCGCTGCTCACTCAAGGAAAGTACTACATCGCTCGCGAAGATGCTTATTCAACTTGCACCCACACGATCGATTGTTGCATCTGTGAGCAGGAATATGAACCTCAAGATATGGCGTTTTGTCCGGTGTATGAGGACTCCATTTGCTCTTTGTGTTGCAGCCTTGATATGCGCTGTCACGATGCCTGTAAACCCACGGTGATTCCCGATAAGAATTTAGAGGCTCCGATCGTCAGAAGCTTTTTGCGAGACAAGCTTTCTCCACAGCTAGAAGTCAGGCTGCTGAAGTATCTGGCGGTGTCTTTTTCTTTATCGACGCTGTTAGGAGTCATGTTAGGCGTGGTCTATTATCAGCAGGTGATGAGCAACTCTGGTTTAGACAAGCTCACTGTCCAGCGGCTAACTGCGACCTTGATTGAGGTGTCGGCTGTGTTGTTTGTGCTGATTGGCATTGGCTCCTGGTGGCTGGTCTTGACTCAAGAAAGTCGGCAACTTGCCCAAGAAGAACTCGACAAGCAAAATCTTTTGTTGCAGCAAGAAATCGAAGAGCGTCAGTTAGCCGAAGTCCAACTTCAAGAAAAAGCCCAACAGCTTGAACAAACCCTGTACAATTTGCAACAGGCCGAAGCTCAACTGATTCAGACTGAGAAAATGGCGGCCCTGGGCGGACTGGTCGCCGGAATTGCTCATGAGATTAATACGCCGATCGGCATCGGGGTGACGGCGGCCTCATTGTTAGTTGAGAAAACGACTGCTTTTTCAGATTCCTTTAGGCGCAACACGATGAAGCGATCGGACTTAGAGAAGTTTCTCGCGCTCGCGCAACAAAGTAGCCAAATGACGTTGACCAATCTAAATCGAGCAGCGCAATTGATCCAGAGTTTTAAGCAGGTGGCGGTGGATCAATCCAGTGAGTCGAGGCGCGTGTTTAACTTTAGGGCTTATCTAGAAGAAGTTTTATTACAGCTTAGTCCGATCGTCAAAACCACGACCCATCTAATTGAAGTGCAGGGCGATCGTCATCTCACGCTCAACAGCTATCCGGGGGCATTTTCGCAAATTGTGACTAACCTGGTGATGAATTCTCTACTTCACGCTTACTCGCCCGGAGAACAAGGACATATTACATTACGCTTCGAGCAGATTGAGGAGCAGATCATTTTTGAGTATGCTGATGACGGTCAAGGAATTCCCTTAGAAAACTTGAGCAAAATCTTTGAACCCTTTTTCACCACAAAACGCGGTCAGGGAGGCAGTGGGCTGGGATTACATATTGTCTACAACCTGGTAACTCAAAAGCTGGGTGGAAAAATTCAGTGTGAAAGCCGACCTTCTATGGGAGCAAAATTCATCATTAAGCTACCAAAACCTTAAAACCGTTGAACCATGATATTAGCGATCGTTCTACCAATGCTCGTAAGCCGGAACGCTTGTCTTAAAGTCCCCAGAATGAGGGGTTGGGAGGCAGGAGAACTCAGCAGTGAAGCGAAAAAACGTCATCAAATTGACCTTAACTAAAGCAAACAGCCGTCCTCAAATATCTAGCAGATTTACAGAAGGCTCGTCCATGTCAAACAACGCTCAAGCTCCTAATTCTCAAAGCGACGAACTGATTTTTGCCCAAGCAGACGAAGAAATTTTGTTTGCCGAAGAAACGGAGACTAACCCGCTTGAGAAAAGCTGGAAAATTTTGATTGTGGATGATGAAGCTGAAGTCCATGAAGTCACCAAGCTAGTGCTCAGTGATGTGACCTTTGAGAATAAATCCCTCACGTTTATTAGCGCTTATTCGGCTCAAGAAGCCAAACAGTTGATGCGATCGCACCCCGATATCGCCATCATTTTTTTGGATGTAGTGATGGAAACCGAGAATGCTGGATTGCAGGTGGTGCAGTATGTCCGCGAAGAGTTGGGCAATCGACCGGTGAGAATTATTTTGCGAACGGGACAACCTGGTCAGGCTCCCGAAACCTTTGTCGCCGTTAATTATGAAATTGATGATTACAAACTCAAAACTGAATTAACGTCCAAAAAGCTGCTGATTACCGTAGTGACTGCTCTGAGAGCTTTCTCAACCCTGATGCAGATGTTAGAAATGGGTCAACGTCTCCAACTCGATCTCATTGAGTATCAGCGAGTCGAAGCGGCGCTGCGATCGAGTGAACTGCAAGAGCGCGAAAAAGTCGTACAACTCGAACGATCGCTACACCAACTACAGGCTAATCAGCAACCCCTTGCAAGTAGCTCAAAGAACTCGCCTCACCGAGAAAAAATCGAAACGCTGGGCCAACTGGTGACGGAAGTAACTCACGACATTTTGCACTACCCAAACACAGGGGCGCTATCTACAGTGTCGATGATTACTCAGATCGCCAGAATTGTGCTGCGGCTCACTGACGAACATTCTGCAAAACTGGGGCTTTCACAAACCAAGCTTTCGATTTTGATGTATCTCAGTGGTGAGCCTGACTTGTGCGCGAGTCCCTCGCTGCTGGCCAAACACTGTGGTGTGTCACGGGCGGCGATGACAGGGCTACTAGATGGATTGGAGCAAGAAGCCTATGTTGAACGAGATGATCACCCCTCCGATCGTCGGGCGCTCAGGGTCAGACTGACTGCTAAAGGACAACAATTTTTAGACTGGATTGCGCCCCAAGATCACTACCAACTCTCCAAACTGCTCGACACCCTAGACCAGGCAGAGCGGCAAAAGTTTATCGAACTGGCACGAAAATTTCTGACCATCCTGGGCGAAGAGTCGGCAAATCGGTAACTTTTTTATTGCTGAAACAGCCTCACACTGTTGATTTTCTGGACGAATTATGCCGATAAGTCAAAAAAATCTGTACTATCTGAAAATAGTTAAGAGATTAACTATTAACTGTAAAACCAGATACAAAATTCCTCTGTCCCATTCTCTATGATGGCTTGCATGTCATCAAGAACCGATTAGAAATGAATGGATTGGTGACACCGAATTGATCGCATTGATTAACAAATTGATTAACAAAGCGCGATCGCCAGCATTGCTAAAGATCAAAAATTTGTGATTGCAGGGAGATTATCTAATTAGTCTTCCAAGTTTCAGATCACGGATTACTACTCTGAATGGAAATTGATTGGAGGTCAGAATGTCTTATCACGGCGATATTTCTTCAAGTGATGATGCAGTTGGAGTTGCAGTCGTTAACTATAAAATGCCGCGTCTGCACACCAAAGCAGAAGTCATTGAAAACTGTAAAAACATCGCTTCAATGATTGACGGGATGAAAGTGGGATTACCAGGAATGGATCTCGTGATCTTCCCAGAATATTCCACTCACGGGATCATGTATGACCCCAAAGAGATGATGGAAAATGCGGCCAGCATTCCTGGTGAAGAAACCGCAATTTTTGCAGAAGCCTGCATCAAAAACAAAGTCTGGGGAGTTTTCTCACTCACAGGCGAACGGCACGAAGATCACCCCAACAAAGTGCCCTACAACACGCTGATTTTGATGAATGATCAAGGCGAGATTGTTCAGAAGTACCGCAAGATCATGCCCTGGACACCGATCGAAGGCTGGTATCCTGGCAACTGCACCTATGTTTCAGACGGGCCCAAAGGCTTGAAGATCAGTCTGATCATTTGTGATGACGGCAACTATGCTGAGATCTGGCGTGATTGCGTGATGAAGGGTGCAGAGTTGATTATTCGCTGCCAGGGCTACATGTATCCTGCCAAGGAACAGCAAATCATGGTTTCCAAGGCGATGGCCTGGATGAACAATGTCTATGTGGCTGTGGCTAACGCTGCCGGATTTGATGGCGTTTATAGCTACTTTGGGCACTCAGCCGTAGTTGGATTTGATGGGCGGACTTTGGGCGAATGTGGCGAAGAAGAAAATGGCATTCAGTACGCTGCGCTGTCTAAGTTTGCCATTCGTGACTTCCGTAAGAATGCTCAGTCTCAAAACCATCTGTTCAAACTGTTGCACCGTGGCTACACCGGAATGCTTAACTCTGGGGATGGCTCGGAGGGTATGGCGGAATGTCCGTATGAGTTCTATCGCGAATGGATTTTAGATCCCAAGAAGGCCAAGGAGAAAGTAGAAGCCTTGACTCGTCCCACTGTGGGTACGGCAGAATGTCCGATCGAGGGTCTACCCACTCAAAAGGTTCCTACGGTGTCGATCGAGAAGCCTCAGACTGCGACCGTTCCCGTTTCAACCAGCGGCTAGTCTAATGTGAGATTTCTTCGTTTTCAGAAAAGGTTGGAGGCGAAGAAATCTAGTATCTGCTCAACGAAACATTAGAACCTGAACAGTTATGAGATTGCACTTTAGATATGTTTAGACACAGTTAGAAGAACGCAAATAGTTCCATAATTCAAAGACTAGTGAATCAGCAGGACAAATTCTTTAGAATGGGAGTTGCTCAAAATGTCTGACTACGAAATCTTTGAGTTAGGGAACTTCTCGCTTCAGCAAGGAGCAACGCTGAGAAACGCAAAGCTTGCCTACAAAACCTACGGCACTCTAAATGCTGACAAAAGCAATGTAATTGTCTACCCAACCTGGTACTCTGGTCAACACTACGACAATGAATGGCTGATCGGGGAAGGTATGGCGCTTGATCCTCAGACGTATTTCATCATCATTCCCAACATGATTGGCAACGGGCTATCTTCCTCGCCCAGCAACACGCCTCAGCCTTACAACAAAGCTCGATTTCCCAATGTCACCTTCTACGACAATGTTCGCGCTCAACATCAGCTAGTCACCAAACAATTTGGCATTGAGAAGATTGCGCTGGTTGTCGGCTGGTCGATGGGAGCAGGACAAACCTATCAGTGGGCTGTCAGCTATCCAGAGATGGTTGAACGAATTTTGCCCTTCTGCGGGTCTGCAAAGACGAGTTTGCACAATGTTGTTTTTCTAGAAGGCGTGAAGGCTGCCCTACAAGCCGACGCTGCCTATCAGGGCGGTTGGTGTGATGAGCCACCGACAACTGGACTTCGAGCCGTGGGACGAGTCTATGCAGGCTGGGGGCTATCTCAGGCGTTTTACCGCGAGAAGGTCTATCTGCAAGAGGGCTACTCGTCGCTAGAAGACTTTTTGGTGGAATTTTGGGAAGGATTTTTTCTCAAAAAAGATGCCAATAATCTACTGACCATGCTGTGGACTTGGCAAAACGGCAATATTGGCAATACTCCTGGCTTTGACGGTGACTTTGAGAAAGCACTCGGAGCGATTAAGGCAAAAGCGATCGTCATGCCTGCCGAGATGGATCTCTACTTCCCGCCCGAAGATAATGAGTATGAAGTAAAGTTTATGCCCAATGCCGAGTTCTGCGCCATTAAGTCAGTGTGGGGACACTTTGCAGGCGGCGGTGTAAATTTAGTGGATACTCAATTTATTGATGATGCGCTCAAAACGCTACTTGCCCGCTAGAACATACGAGAGGTTGCAGAATTGCTCCCAGTAGATTAGCTCAAAAACGCCCAAATGCACATTGCGTAGAATTAGGCTTACTACATGACTTTTTGCAGCAGTTTCTTACAGGTTTCTTACAATTTAGTAATATGCTTTGTTCTAAACATTCTCGCCTTTAGTTAGTCGGTAAAAGCTCCAAAATCTGACTATCTTCTAAGGCTTCTAGATACTATTCAATTCTTAGCCTAACCGGGCAACTTTATCGCGCAACGGCCCCCCTACTGTGATAAAAGACAACCTGCCTGAAGTAGTGGAGAGATCCAGTGAAACGCTGAACCTCACTGTGCGAGTGCAAAGTCAAACCCTTGAGTAGCCTTGCTGTTGCTTAGTAATTAATTGCTTAATCATTTACTCCATTAAAGTCAACTAATTTATAATGAACTGTATACTTGAGCACAAAACTCTAGTTCTTCTATCTCTAGAATCTTGAGAGATCAAGCAATTAGCGAATGCAGCACAGTAAGCGTAAATCGTTCCTTAGCAAATGGCACTTTTAGGGTCAAAACTGGTATTGGATGGCAGAGTACGAGTTTTTAAAGGTTTTAACCGCTGACCCACACTCAGGTAAGTGTCACCCTTCCTCAGATTCAAAGTTTCACTGTGTATTTTGCGACGTATTTTGCGACTTGTTGATCAGTTTCAAGTTACTCTAATCATCAATCATTTGACTAGACATAAGGGCAAATTCGTGAGAGAGGTCGCCCATTTACCGTCTAGTAAATTCGGAGTTTTCTCATTACCGTAGACGCTTCTAAAATTGAGGAGAGGCTAATGCCTAAAACGCTGTTCAAAGTTGACCTGACCAAGCCGATGGATCAGCAAGATCTACCGGGACACAATCGCTGGCATCCAGACATTCCAGCCGTTGTTTCGGTCAACCCAGGCGATGTATTTCGGATTGAATGCAAAGACTGGACAGATGGACAAATCAAAGACAACGATAGTCCCGACGATGTTCGAGATGTTGATTTGACCGTGGTGCATGTGTTGAGTGGGCCAATTTGGGTCAACGGGGCTGAACCAGGAGATATTTTAGTGGTCGATCTCGTAGACATTGGCGCTCTGCAAGGAGATGAATGGGGCTTTACGGGCATCTTTGACCAAAAGAATGGCGGCGGCTTCTTAACCGATCATTTCCCGGCTCCCGCCAAAGCAATCTGGGACTTTCAAGGAATTTACACCACGTCTCGCCACATTCCTGGGGTTAAGTTTGCAGGGATTACTCACCCTGGGCTGATTGGCTGTGCCCCTTCTCATGAGCTACTCGCCAAGTGGAACAAGCGAGAAACCGAACTGATGACCAGCCAGCCCGATCGCCGCACCTATGGAGCCGGGATCAACCTGGATGGCGTTCCTGTTTTGGCAGCATTGCCCAACCCGACAAACGCGATTTTAGGCACCCTAGACAAGTCGGAGTACGATCGCGTCGCAGCCGAAGCGGCCCGTACCGTCCCTCCGCGAGAACATGGCGGCAACTGCGATATCAAAAACTTGTCGAGAGGCACGCGCATTTACTTCCCGGTGTATGTGGAAGGTGCAAAGCTATCAATGGGTGACATTCACTTTTCACAGGGAGATGGCGAGATCTCATTTTGTGGCGCGATCGAGATGTCTGGCTTTATTGATCTGCATGTAGACATCATCAAAGGCGGCATGGAAAAGTACGCGATGGTGAATCCGATCTTTAAGCCGGGCCCAGTTGAGCCAAACTACTCAGAGTACCTGGTGTTTGAAGGAATCTCAGTCGATGAGTTTTCGGGCAAACAGTACTTTATGGATGTGCATATTGCCTATCGTCGAGCTTGTTTGAATGCGATCGAGTATCTCAAAAAGTTTGGGTTTACCGGAGAGCAGGCTTATCTACTTCTAAGCTGTGCGCCTGTTGAAGGTCGAGTAAGCGGGATTGTAGATATTCCAAATGCTTGCTGTACTCTGGCGATTCCCACTGCGATCTTCGATCAAAACATTCTTCCGGTCTAATGAGTTGCTATCTGGCATTCACCAGTCTATTGTTTGAATGTGCTGACTTCTGAGTAACGAGCCTATGCCTCTCTATGAGTTTCGATGTGATGATTGTGGTCTGTTTGACGTGTGGCGATCGCTCGTCGAATCCAGCAATCCTGCCCCCTGTCCAGACTGTGACACGCCAGGGAAACGAATTTTTTCGCCCCCGGCCGTTCTCTCTGGAACCTTTCGACTAAAGCAGGAAAGCCGGGAGCCACAGTTAGTTAAGCGCGATCGAGAACCCAAAGCGCCCCAGGTTCAATATCATGCTGGCAGCCGCCCCTGGATGATTGGACACTGATTCTTCAGGGAGCATTTCGCAAAATCGCAAGGTTTCTTTTGGTGTGAGTTTTGTTAGACAAGGAGAATTTCAATTAATGAAGTCACGTACACCCCGGATTGTTTTAGGCGGAATTACCCGTCGTCGGTTTATTCAATATGGTTCTTTGGCGATCGGCAGTACGGTTGTTGCGGCTTGCTCTGGTGGTGGAGGAGGTGACACAGGGACAACGGCCAGTAGCCCAGCAGCAGGTACTTCCCCCTCTGGTGATGGCATCAAAGTCGGGGTGCTTTACTCCACAACGGGCACGATCGCGATCGTCGAAAAATCTTTGCAGGATGCGACCTTCTTAGCCGTTGAGCAAATCAATGAAGGCAAAGGGCCGTGGTCAGGCAAACAAGGCATTAATGGCAAAAAGATCGACATGGTGGTCGTCAACCCAGACTCTAACTGGGACTTGTACAACCAGATGGCCAAGCGGCTGATTGATGAAGATAAGGTTGCCTGTGTGTTGGGCTGCTATACCTCCGCCAGCCGCAAATCAGTGCTACCTGTGTTTGAGGAAAAAGACAAGCTGCTCTACTACCCGGTCTATTACGAAGGCAACGAGTGTAGTTCTAATGTCTTCTACACCGGAGCGGCTCCTAACCAACAGATCACGGACTCCATTCCGTTTTGCGCCAAGACCTTTGGCAAAAAAGGCTTCTTTATCGGCTCTGACTACATCTATCCCAAAGAAAGTAACCGGATCGCCAAAGCAGAGCTAGTCAAAGCGGGCGGCGAAGTTGTGGGTGATGAATATGCAGCCCTGGGCACGACTGAGTTCATTACAATCATCAACAAGATCAAGCAGGCGAAACCGAACTTCATTCTCAGCAACCTAGTAGGGGACAGTATTCCTGCTTTCTACAAGCAGCTAAAGGATGCTGGAATCACCTCCAAAGACATTCCCATCATGGCTTATCCCACGACTGAGGAAGAAATTCAGGCAATGGGGCCAGAGTTTGCGGAAGGTCACTACACCAGCTTTAACTACTTTCAAACGGTGGACACGCCAGAGAATAAGGCGTTTGTGGAACAGTTTAAGGAGAAGTTTGGCAAGGATCGGGTGACGAATGGAGTCATGGAAGCGGCTTACTTCCAAACTTTTTTTATGGCGCAAGCAATGGAGAAATGTGCCAAAGAAGGGAAAGAACTCACGACTTCTAACCTACGAGAAGCGACCCGTGGACAGGTCTTCAAAGCGCCTCAAGGGACTGTGAAAGTTGATCCTGACAACTACCATACGTTCCTCTACTCTCGGATTGGTAAGTGGAAAGCAGACGGACAGGCAGAGATTATCTTTGCAACGCAGGCTGCCGTGAAGCCGATTCCCTGGAGTCAGGCGCTTTATAGAGGTCGCACTTGTGTTCACAAAACACCGGATGAGCGCGGCAACCCGATCGTTGAAACCAACAAAGATCTGCCAGTCGAGCTTCTAAAGGTGTAGGCTGACCCGACTCTCCGATTTCGACTTGAAGTTGGGGAGTCTAACATTTTGATCGATTTGTATTCGAGGGGATATGAACACTCTGATATTAGACACGATGTCTGCGATCGCGGATGCAACACGCTATCTAGCACAGTCAACTCCCACAGATAAAGGGTTTGATGCGATCGCCTTTACCAACCAACTGCTCAACGGATTGGGGATCGTCGGGATTCTGTTACTGACGGGGTTGGGATTAGCGATTACATTCGGTGTGATGCGGATTATCAATCTCGCTCATGGTGAATTCATTATGCTGGGCGCATACACAACCTTTGTGCTTCAGAGTAACTTTAAGATGGATTTGCTGTTGACAATCCCATTCTCGTTTTTATTTACAGCACTGGTGGGGGCGATCGTAGAATTAACCATCATTCGCCGACTATATGGGCGACCCCTCGAAACGCTGTTAGCAACCTGGGGGTTGAGTATTGTCCTTCAGGGCGTGGTCAAACTGATCTTTACGGCTCAGTTAAAGTACGTCAAAGCCCCTCCTTACATTCGCGGCAATTGGACACCCTTTGAAGTAGGCGGACAGGCGATTCAGATTTCGGTCTATCGGCTGTTTATTGTCTTTATGGCGCTATTGTTGTTGGCGCTGACGGCTTACTTGCTCTATGGCACCTCACTGGGTCGAGAAGTCCGGGCTGTGACCCAAAACCGAGAAATGGCCAAGTGTCTGGGCGTAAATACCAGTTTGGTTGATATGGCCACTTTTGCTTATGGATGTGGGCTGGCGGGTGTTGCCGGAACGGTGATTTCTTCGCTCAAGAGTGTGGCTCCCCCAATGGGACAGGATTATCTCGTAGATGCCTGGATGACGGTGGTGACGGGAGGCGTAGATAAGTTAGTGGGCGTACTGGCGGGTGCGTTTTTGATCGGGCAATCGAATGCAGCGATCGCTTACTTGCTCAATGATCCCTCTGCCAGAGTCATTGTGTTAGCTGCTGTGATTGTGCTGATTCGCTATCGTCCAGAAGGTCTGTTTACGGTTCAGAAGCGGAGCTAATAGCAATGACAGAAGTAATTGGGCGAATTCGACAAGCTACAAATGTTCCGACTAAGTTGATTGTGACGAGTGGCGTTCTGCTGCTCATTTTGTGCATTTTCCCGCTTGTTGCGGGTGGCTTTCAAACGAACTTGATGGCGAAACTGCTGCTGTTTGGTACGTTGGGGGTTTCGCTTGATCTGGTCTGGGGATTCACTGGAATTCTCAGCTTTGCTCATGGGGTGTTCTTTACCCTGGGCGGCTATGCGATGGCGTATTACCTCAAGCTCAATTTGTCAGCCGCCGCCAACACTTACGGGGGCACCCTGCCTGACTTTATGGTGTGGAATGGACTCAAGGAGCTACCCTGGTTTATTGCACCGCTCCAGTTCTTTCCGATCGCTGCGATCGCAATGGTGGCCGTCCCTGCGGGATTTGCCTACATCATTGGTTGGTTTATCTTTCGCTCTAAAGTCAGTGGGGTATACATCACGATTATTACCCTGGCGATTTCTTCGGCCCTGACGACGTTCTTTGTCAGCCAACAAGCCTACACCGGGGGAACAAACGGGATCACAGATGTCTCAAAGTTAAGCTTGTTTGGGATCGTCGTGCCGCCGCTGGGACTGTACTACATGATTCTATTTTTTGCCGCCTTTGTGATTGCTGGAAGCTGGTGGTTAACTCAATCGAACTTCGGTCTGATTCTGCGATCGATCAAAGAAAACGAGAAGCGGATTTCCTACTTAGGCTATGACGTTGCCAGCTTTAAGATCTTTATCTGGACGCTCTCAGCGGGGATCGCAGGCATCACAGGCGGATTGTTTGTGCCGCTCAACAAGTTTATTTCTCCGGTCTATCTGGCGGTTGCGTTTGGGACTCAGGTTGTCATTTGGGTGGCAGTGGGCGGACGTGGAACGCTGTTTGGGCCAGTGATTGCGGCCATTTTGCTGGGACAGTTACAAAACTCGGTCGATCGCATTACTCAAGATTGGCAGTTAATTGTTGGCATCATTCTCTTGCTGGTGGTGCTGTTTTTACCCGATGGTTTGATGAGCTTGCTTCCCAAAAAGTTTCGCTTTACCGAAGCTAACCGAATGACTAGTTTGATGGGTTCGCGTTCTACTGCGGGGTTTGTACGAGCCAGCTTATTCGATTGGTACACGCCATTAATGGAATTTGTGGATAAGCTTCGCGGACACAACAAACGGTAAGCGGTTTCTCACTCACATAGCAATTAAGGAATACACGCGATGCAAGCAGCCTCCTCGATTTCGAGTTCCACAACCCTGAATTCTGGCGAACCTGTTTTGGCGGTCAAAGATCTCAAAGTTGTGTTTTCAGGCTTCAAAGCGCTCAAAGGCATTGATTTGGAGGTCGGAGATCAAGAGATTGTCACGATTATCGGCCCCAACGGAGCCGGGAAGAGTACGCTACTGGATGCAATCGTGGGCAAGTCTCCCGTTGCGTCAGGTCACGTCTACTATCACGGGCGAGACATTACAAATTACAATCCCTATGACATTGCTCGGATGGGAATTGGGCGTAAGTTTCAAAACCCCAATGTCTACAATGAGCTATCGGTGTTTGAGAATCTTCTTTTGGCGCTCAAAGGCTCACATGGTGTATTTGCGGCAATTCGATCGAAGCTGACCCGCGCTAAGAAAGAAAAGATTGAACAGGTGCTCGATCGCATCGGACTACTCGACAAAGGGTTTGCCAAAGTTTCTTCGCTCTCCCACGGGCAAAAACAATGGGTCGAGATTGGCATGGTCATGGCTCAAGATCCGACTGTTGTCCTACTTGACGAGCCTACGGCTGGCATGACCGCTGACGAAACTTATGCCACAGGCGAGATCATCAAGATTATTGCTCAAACTCATTCGGTTGTCGTGATCGAGCATGACATGGAGTTTGTCAAACAAATTGCTCAACGAATTGTCGTACTGCACCAGGGCGAAAAGTTAGCCGAAGGATCAGTTCAAGAAATTCAGTCAAACGCAAAAGTCATTGAGGTATATCTAGGTCGTGAACAAATCGACAATGCTGCTTGAACTCGCGGATGTCACCGTCTCCTATGACCAGACTCCCGTCTTATTTGGGGTCAATATGACCGTCGAACAAGGTGAAATTGCTTGCATTCTCGGTCGCAACGGAGTGGGCAAAACCACCTTACTGAGAAGTGTCATTGGGTTGAATAAAGTTCTGTCGGGGAGCATTGTTTTTGATGCAGATGAGATTACCAAAGTGTCCACCTTCAAACGGGCCCGCTATGGTATTTCATACATTCCCCAGGGGCGAGAAATTATCCCGTATCTGTCGGTGTTAGACAATCTCAAGCTAGGGATGTCTGCTGCCAAAAAGAAGCTTCGCAAAATTCCCGATGAGATCTTCGAGTTTTTTCCGATGCTCAAGCAGCATCTCAATCGTCAAGGGGGACTACTCAGCGGCGGACAACAACAACAACTGGCGATCGCGCGTGGTTTGATGAGCAATCCCAAAATTATGCTGTTAGACGAGCCGACCGAAGGCATTCAACCGTCGATCGTGCAAGAAATTGAGGAGACGCTCAAACGCATCAATCGCGAAAAAGGCATCACCGTCGTCGTCGTCGAACAAAAGATTGATTTCGCTCGGCAACTCGCTCAAAAGTTTTTCATTATGGAGAAGGGCGCGATCGTGGCTAAGGGCGAGACTTCTCAATTGACAGACGCGCTCGTTCACCAATATCTCACGGTTTAAGTGGTCTGGTCTGCGGGGGCGCTTTTGTTGACGGGCATTCGTTGAAATACGCTCCTTGCGACTTCCTCACAGGTGCAGAACCTCCGAAACGCTTATTTCCAAAGTCCCCCAAAGTTGCACAGTTGGCGAGTAGAAGCGCCAAACACCGCAGCGAACCGATTAAGCTTCTTCGTCCCAATCGGGATATTGCTTGGGCGCGGCACCGTGACTTTCGAGAATCGCACTGTAGCCTTGTCGATCGTCACCCTCAACTTTTTCTAACTGCACATCAAACTCCCACCAGTCGCCAAAATCAAAGACATACAGCATTGACGTTCCCTCAGCGATCGGCAACTCGCCCACCCGCACGTCATCAGTCGAAGGAGACTCCTCGACATAGGGATGAGAAATTTTTACCGATCGACCCACCTGATTTTTGTATTGATACATATCCAAATGATCCTCATCAAAGCCCACCGATTCTAAAATCAAACTGCTTAGATCACTCAGCACTAAATCACTCGAAATCGCCAGCCTGCGCCAGATTTTGCCCAGAGATACCTTAAAGACAAACACGCCCGATCGCCTTTTACGAGTGAGCCTTGCTAGATTGTTTTGCCATTCTGGAAAGTAAGGTTGCAGGACAGGTTGCAGTTCGCCAAAGGGCAGCGTTGGGTTGATTTCCGACTCCCACATCAGACCACTTTCGAGGTAGAAAGGCACAATGACCTGCATCAAAGCATTGCCGATCGCCGTCTTTTGAATGCGCTTAATTCGCCAACCTTTCCCGGTTTCCGGCTTGTCAGAGTCGATCTCCATCATGCCGAATAGCTTAAGCAGTGCCAGATTGTGATAGCCGGGATGATAATTTAATGTCTGCTGATCGGCATAGCGACTAAAGTGTTTCTCTTGAGAAATGAACCGCCAGTCTTGAACACATTGCGTTCCTTCATTGATGTAGCTTCGCTCATCTCCTAGCGTTTCTGAACTTGATCGAATTAACCAGGCTTCTAACAAAGTGAAATAGCGTTCTGTCAAATTTAGACTATTCCAGGACTGCAATAACTCAGGATCGATCACGAGAAAGTGTTTCTTACCACGACCGACTACTTGCCCTAATCCAGTCGTGCGTAATAGCAGATAGAGTGCATTGATCGGCGGATAAGATTTTTGTTGAGGACGCTGAAGATCAATTGCGATCGGATCACTCAGACGTTGATTGAGATCTGCTAAAGCTTTGACTGTTGAAATCAAATGATGTGTTCCACTGACAGGAATTCCATCGCCGATAAACTCTATGAAAGTTTGGAAGTCGCGCACGATCGTTCCCGGTGTTGTTTCGGTGATCGATTGTTGTTTGAGAAGTGCGATCGCTTCCTCGGACAAGGGCGGTAATTCAGAGGCAGTGGCTTCCCACATTGATGTTTGGAGTCCCCGATTAAAGGTATCGCCTGAAGATTCTAGGTTGGGGCGGTCAGAATCGTTGGGGCGACTCCTTGCAGGTTCAAACAGATCATCCGCTTGAGAAAGCATGGCACTTGCCATTGTATTCAGCAGATCATGTAGCTGTTGTTGTGTTGAAGTTGTATTCTCACCGGGGTTTAAGTTCTTCAGCACTTTACCAAACCCAGGCGGCGTGGTTGCTTCTCGAATCTTTTGGTTATGTTGTTCTTGAAACGCCTGCAACCCTTCCTGAGTCGTCATATCAAATCCTGACTCAATGCCTGACATAAAGATGGATTTTGCCATACCAAAGTTATTGGAGTCAGTCATTAATGCTTTAAACTCAGGCTGAATTTTTTTAAGAAAAGTAAGAATTTTAGTTGCATTCGCGTGCTTGTATTGTCGCTTGAGAAACTGCCAAAAAGCCGTCAATTCTGGAATTGCTGTATCTGCCTCATCTGGATTAAGCAACGTCACCTTAGCCGGAAATAACTCTGTGAGAATTAACTCGACATCGCTCTTTTTGAAGTGTGGCAATGTTACCGATCGATAGGAATACCCAAAGTAAAGCAGTTGATGAATCCAACCCCCAAAGGATTCCACATCAGGATGAGCTTTGAGATACGCCTTGCCTTCTGGTGATTCAACCAACTCCTCAACCAGTGTTGCAACGTAGTCATCAAGGCGATCGATCGCTTCATCAAAATCGGTAATAGCATCCAGTTGATAGAGATCTAAAGGCATGAGTGGTTCCTCACAATCGCATTTTCTTTAGGGTACAAATCTGTATGGTACAAAATTGTATGACGAGCGATCGTTTTAGAGGTTAAGAGATGTGAATTGTTTGGTGGAAGCGATCGTACGATGCAAGCTAGACATTAAGAATCGAGAATTAAATAACATCGATATTTGTGATATTTAGACAACGATTTTAGGCGTTGCTGAATCAGGGGATGAATTGCCCCAAAGCGGCGGGAAACCCAAGGTTCAAAGTCCCCCAAAATTGGGGGATTTAGGGGGCGAAAAGCTGGACACTTCTCACAGATTTATCTCTCCGATCAGCAGCGCCCGATTTTATTTAATTCACAATTCTAAACCGATCGGCATTCGATCCAGTCGCTCAACAACGCCCTGCAACATTTACTTGACGTGAGTCAAAATTCCAGATATTCTCTCAAATCAAGGACATCTTTTCGTCACAGGAAAGTTGTCTGGCTGCCCAAAAAATCTAGTCTGTCGCCGCCCCAAGTTGTTAGAAGCAACGAAGGGCAGCTAACCCGCAAGACTGCTGCTGCCAGTCAAGAGGGCTAATGGAGAATTTTATCACTCCTTTGGCTGCTCCGGCTTGTTCTGCTCTTTGGGGCGGCTGGTTTTTTGGGTTTCTTCGGAGACCTAAATTTTGGAGTATCTATCATGGCAGAGCGTCTTTTAAACGCTGGCTTTTGGCTGTGCGATTTTGCCTACGCATTTCTAGAATTGATTCAACGCCGATTCCTTCCCGATTCCATTCCCCGTTTCACCATTACTTCGCTTCGCGTTCCGCTTCAGGATCTCTTACCTGATGTCGCGATTCCTCACGCTGATGATTTTGAAGTGTTGCGTGTGTTGATCATCGGTTCCTCTGACGGTGTAACTGAGACAATCCAAAACCTGCACGTTCGACGATTTGCGAATGCCACAGACTGGAGTCCTCTACTCCCTGCACCCTCGTTTGGCGAAGTGATGAGCATTCTCACTCGACAGCGACGGAAGATGAGGGATGAGGGATGAGGGATGAGGGATGAGGGATGGTCTAATGTCCTCGGCTGATCACTCGCTAAACTAAAACAACTGCACAAATAATCTTCATGAATTGGTTAAAACGCTGGGGTTGGCTGGGGTTGGCGATCGCCCTCATTCTGTCTTCGTGGTGGGGCATTGTTGAGGCGCGATCGGGGTTAGTCGTTCGTTCTTTAGAGCGGGATGGCGTTCCTCTGATCTATATGGCACCCAAACAAGCGACACAAGCGCCTGGAGTCTTGATTGCTCATGGGTTTGCGGGGTCAAAACAACTGATGTTGAGCTATGGGCATGTACTTGCTCATGCAGGCTATGCCACAATGCTGTGGGATTTTGATGGACATGGAGCCAACCCCGCCCCCCTCACCAGATTTGACCTCTCCCAAAACCTGAAAACTGCCCTCAATGTGCTGATTGAACAGCCTGAAGTGAATCGCGATCGCCTGGCGCTACTCGGTCACTCAATGGGCAGTGCAGTTGTCATTCAAGCAGGCGTTGAGGATGTGAATCGGTTTGCGGCGACGATCGCCATTTCTCCTGCTGCTCAGAATGTCAGCCCCAACGCGCCCAAAAATCTGCAACTGCAAATTGGAGCCTGGGAAGGTCGATTAGCTCCCTACACCCAAAAATTGCTGACAGCAGCCGGAGGCGAAAACGCTCAATTTACCGTAGGCAAAGCGCGAGAACTGATCACGGTTCCCAATGTCGAACACATCACCATTTTGTTTAACGCCGTCAGCCATCAGGCGGCTTTACGCTGGTTAGATGCGACCTTTGGGCAACAGATTGAGAGTAGCTATGTCGATCGCCGCATGATCTGGTACGCGCTCCATCTAACCGGATGGCTGATTGTTTTGGGACTGCTTGCCTCTAAATTTGCGTCAGAAACGGTGAATCTCAAGCTGTCTCCGTGGCAAACCTGGGGCGGTTTAGTTACATCATCTGGCGTGGCATCGTTAGGATTGAAGCTTTTAGATCCCGTCGTCTCTTTAGAAAGTTTGGGCGGTGTTCAGGTGGGGGGTGCCGTTGGCGTTTGGTTTTTGATTGCCGGATTGGTGTGGTTAGCGATTCTGTTTCGGTGGCCGCGTTTGAGCAGACGGTCACTGGGTCTGGGTTTTGCGCTGTTTGGGCTGCTTTGGGTGGCGTTTGGGGCGATGGCTCAAGTGGTTTGGCTGCAATGGTGGCTCATTCCGACTCGGTTGGCGGTTTGGTTGCCGATCGCGTTGGCCTGTTTTCCCTGGTTTTTGGCATCGGGAATAGCTCAATCTCAGAGAAGCGCGATCGGACGAGTCGGCTGGTGGTTGACCGAAAGTTTGGTTCTGGTGGCAGGATTCACGCTAGCGATCGTATTTCTGCCAAAGCTAGGATTCATATTTCTTCTACTGCCATTATTCCCAGTATTCTTCGGATTATTTTCCTTCGTAATCAGACGACTAAATGACGTGTGGATCTATGCGATCGGCACAGCGTTGTTTTTTGCGTGGCTGTTGGCGGCTGGCTTTCCCCTCTCTGCCTGATGATAGAACGCGCCTCATTGAGAAACCCTTACGATAGGTCAGTTCTGTTTAGAAGATCATGGCTGCATCTCGTTCAAATTATCCTGCCTGGATTGGCGTTGCCCTTTCGTTTTATGCGTTTATCGCGATCGGCATTGCAGAAGGTGGCTTAGGCGTTTTGTTGCCCTCGATTCTCACGACTTATCAGCTAACTCCCGCAACCGTAACGCTGCTTTTTATCAGTCAGATGTCAGGTTACATAACCGCCGCCTTGACCAGCAGTTTACTGACTAGTCGATTGGGATTGGCGAAAATGATTTGGATGGCCGCGATCGCGCTCACCAGTGCCCTCAGCCTTTACGCGTTTACGACTCATTGGCCCATCATGGTCACAGTCGGACTGCTTCTCGGACTGGGAATCGGACTGATCGACGCAGGGATCAACACCTATATCGCCAGCGATCAGCGCAACGCTAACTTAATGGGAATGCTCCACGCTTTTTATGGAATTGGGGCGCTGTTGGGGCCTACGATCGCGACGACTCTTCTAGCATTGGGGTTGCAGTGGCGACAGATTTATTTAGTGATTGCATCTCTAGTTAGTTTGTTAATCATTGGCATGAGTTGGGCAGTGTTACACCAGTATCAACCGATGATGACTTCTTCTGTTGCTGCCAGCAATTCTAAAACTAGTCTACGTCGTGCGCTAAGAATGCCGATCGTGCTACTCTCTGCTCTGATGCTGCTGATTTACACGGGGGTAGAGGCGTCGATCGGCAGTTGGGCTTACACCGTTCAACACGTCAGCCGAGACATTCCCACCTGGGTCGCAGGCTATAGCGTCAGTGGCTATTGGTTTGGTCTGACAATGGGACGATTAGCCATGGGACAGATGGTGAGATATTGGGGGGCAATTCGCACGATCGACATTTCGCTCACCTTACTGATCATTGGTTTAGTGACCTGGTGGCAATTTCCCGATCAGGGGTGGAGTTTGCCTTTAAGTGGATTTGCGCTGGCTGCTATTTTCCCGACGATTATTTGGCTGATGCCGCAGCGAGTTCCCGCGTCGATCGTTCCCGCAGCGATCGGGTTTTTGGCAAGTATTGCGTCGCTTGGGGCAGCGGCCATTCCTAGTGCAGTGGGTTGGGTCGCCGATCGTGCAGGCTTAGAAGCCATTCCCGTCTCGCTGTTGCCTCTGGCTGTGTTGATGGTGGTAATACATCGTGGGTCAGCACGAGGCGGTGAGAAAGACAGACGTGAAGCCTAAATTCTCTCAGCTTGGCGATTCAAATCGCGGCTATCAAAACAAAGTATGCCTCTGCACACTAAGAAGCGATCGTACCAACTAGTCCACGGAGGTGGACTTCGCTCTAGTAGCCGCGATTTGAATCGCCAGTTTACGAATTTTCTCGGTGTTACCATGAGGGGCGATCGACTCCTACAATCATGCGAACTTTTCTCTCTGGCACTACGCCTCCCCCCGATTCTCAACCTGCTTACTGGTTTGCGTTTGTAGGCAACAAATTGCTGGTACATCTCACAGCAACGGCAAGTGAAATTCCCAAGCTGACGGATCTGAGCGAAATCGGACTCAAACCCATTCGCACCCAGTTTTTAGGAACGCTAGACGGCTCTCCCTGCTACTCTGCGGAACTCGACAAAGCGACCATTGCTCCCCCCGATCTAACCTTTCAAGGACTGCGCGAACTCTACGAAATGGTGGACGAAGATTTGTTCTCGCTGGCAGGTCGAGCCGTGCAGATTATGGAATGGGATCGGACTCATCAATATTGTGGGCACTGTGCGACTCCGATGATTCAGATTGAGTGCGATCGGGCAAAACGTTGTCCTGCTTGTGGATTGGTCAATTATCCGCGCCTGTCTCCTGCGATTATTGTGTTGATTTCTCGTGGTCAAGAAGTGTTGCTGGCTCGTGCGCCTCGATTTCGCAAGTCCATGTACAGCGTGTTGGCAGGCTTTGTCGAACCGGGTGAATCACTCGAAGAAACCGTCGTGCGTGAAGTTCGCGAAGAAGTCGGAATCGAAATCAAAGACATTCGCTACTTTGGTTCGCAGCCGTGGGCTTTTCCCAACTCCTTGATGATCGGATTCACAGCAACGTACGCCAGTGGTGAAATTGTCATCGACCCCAAAGAAATCGCCGAAGCCGCCTGGTTTCACAAACACAACTTGCCAGAAATTCCTTCTAAAATCAGCATTGCGCGTAAGCTCATTGACTATTGGCGGAGTGAGGAGTGATACCAAATCAATTTGTTAATGCTACAGATCCTTCGCTCCCTAAATCCCCCAAAATTGGGGGACTTTGAACCTTGGGTTTCGCTCCGCTTTGGGGCAATTCATCCCCTGATTCAGCAACGCCCAAAATCTTTTCATCCCTCATCCCTCATCCCTCATCCCTCATCCCTCATCCCTCATCCCTCATCCCTTCCCATCAGCTTCATCACCTCCTCCCGATCGGGCAATGCTCCCTGCGCCCCTGATTTTGTCGTCGATAGCGCTCCGGTGGCGGCTCCCCAAGTTACGGCTTCTCGGATGGAATGACCTTCGGCGAGGGCGGCGGCAAGTCCTCCATTAAAGGCATCTCCCGCAGCAACCGTATCGATCGCCTCCACCTCAAAAGCCGGAAAAAAGAAAGCCTCCTCTGACGTTGCACAAAATCCACCTTTGGCACCCAGTTTGAGAATCACCGTTTTGACTCCTCGTTTTTGCAGAACGCTTGCTGCTTCAGAAGTGAGAGAAGGGCTGTCGATCGGAAACCCTACCAATTGTTCCGCTTCCACAGCGTTGGGCGTGATGATGTCAATCAAAGGATACAAATCAAGGGGAATTTCGGATGCAGGAGCCGGATCGAGAATTACCGTAACGCCAGCTTTCTTTGCGGCTTGGGCTGCCAGTTTTACCGCTGCGATCGGGATCTCTAGCTGTAATAACAATGCCGTTGCGTGAGATAAATGAGGGATTAATCGAGTAACATCCTCTTCATTGACGTTCCCATTCGCGCCAGCAATCACGATAATTTGGTTTTCACTGCGATCGTCTACTGCGATTAGCGCCACACCAGAACTCACCGAAGTATCCGTTGAAACATCTTCTGTCTGAATTTTTGCTGCCTTCAACTCATTCAATAAGTTTTCTCCGAACTGATCGCCGCCCACTCGTCCGACCATGATTGCAGGAATTCCCAAGCGAGCGATCGCGACTGCCTGATTCGCCCCCTTTCCACCCGGAACGGTCGAAAACCCCTGTCCCAAAAGTGTTTCTCCTGGAATTGGCAATCGAGGCACTCTGGCAACCAGATCCATATTGATGCTGCCAAATACAATTACCGGATCAGCCATCTCGAATTTTGAACCACAATAAAATTAGGTGTTGCCGAACGATGGTCTGAATTCGCCTCACAATCCCCCTTCTGGAGGCCTCTCGGACTTTCAAAGTCCCCCACTCGTGGGAGATTTAGGGGCCGCTAGAAATGTCGCTTTCCAACGATTCACTGTTATTCAGCCATACCCAAAGTCAGTATGTCACATCCTCAAAATTATGCTGTTAGGAATTGATTTGGGGACAGGTTCAGTCAAAGCGCTATTGATGACGATCGACGGCACTCCGATCGCCCAATCTTCTCATCCCTATCTGGTCAATGCGCCTCACCCTGGATGGGCCGAAACGAATCCCGAAGATTGGTGGTCAGCCGTTGCGATCGCCGTCAGAAAGGCCGTTCAAAATCGGGGCAATCAGATTCAAGCGATCGGGCTATCAGGACAGATGCACGGAGTCGTTTTGAGTGATGCCAACAGTCAGCCGTTGTACCCTGCGATTCTTTGGGCAGACACGCGCGCGAGTGAGCAGTTGTATCGATATCATGCGATCCTCGACCTACAAAATCGCCTCGCCAATCCCATCACCACAGGCATGGCTGGCACCAGTTTGCTCTGGCTACAAAAACACGAATTTGCGCTGTACACCATCGCTCGCTGGGCCTTCCAACCCAAAGACTGGCTGAGATTTCGCCTCACGGGAACCGCCACCGCCGAACCTTCAGACGCTTCTGGAACGCTGCTGTTTGATCTGTTGAGCGATCGCTGGTCTACTTCAGTTTTGGATCGACTCAACCTCCGCTCAGACTGGTTGCCCCCCTTGATCGCGTCTCACAACATCGCAGGCTATCTCACACCCGCAGCCGCTGCATCTTTGAATTTGCCGATCGGCCTTCCCGTCATCTCAGGGGCCGCAGATACCGCCGCCGCCTTATTGGGAAGTGGCTTACTCGACCCTGGAATCGTTCAACTCACGATCGGCACCGCTGCCCAAATTGCCACCCTGCGATCTGAGCCGATTCCCCACCCCCACTACCACACCCATCTCTATCGATCGGCATTGCCTGATCAGTGGTATGCCCTGGCTGCTTTGCAAAACGCCGGACTCGCCCTGGAATGGGTACGAAATCTGTTGAGCATGAGTTGGTCAGAAGTTTACGCAGAGGCTTTTACGGTGTCTCCAGGCTGCCAAGGACTGACGTTTTTACCCTACCTGACCGGAGAGCGCACGCCTCATCTTGATCCCCATGCGCGAGGAAGCTGGGTTGGACTGGGCTTGCACCACACGCGATCGCACCTGATGCGGGCTGCTTTAGAAGGGGTCGCTTTTTCGCTGCGTCAGGGATTGAATGCACTACGAGAAACTGGGATCACACCCACTTCACTACGACTGGCTGGCGGCGGCACGATCGAGCCTGCCTGGAAACAGCTTTTAGCTGACATTCTGCAATTGCCCCTTCACCCTGTCACCGTTACGGCAGCTTCTGTACGAGGAGCGGCCATTCTCGCAGGGCTGAGAACTGGAACTTACACCTTTGCCACGGTTCCAAAAATGGTGGTTGCTCTTGAAGAAATTCTTCCCAAACCGCCAAACTCTGAGTTAGAAGCTGCCTGGCATCGATATGAGTCGCTGTATCCCTCGTTACGAGACTGGAGATTAGAAAACCACTAGCCTGTCGAGGATTTGTCGTCTGCCTGAATGTAGATCTCGTGGTTGACGATCGTGAGAAAAAATGTATCTTTCAGCAATTGCAAAGTTTAGATGAAGTGTGTCCGCACAGTGTCAACATTTGTTGATAAAAATATAGTCCGTAGTAATTCCTAATTCTCTCAAAGCCACCTAAAAACCGTTAGTTTCTGCCGTTCCAGGGAAAACTTCAGACGTAGAAACAGAGGTTGACATTATCACTGACTTCGGAAAAAATGCGGTTGGAATTCTCTTCTTGCAGTGTGTTTCCCGATCGTCTAACAGCATCGCTTCTCAATCAGAACTGATGAAGTGAGTCGCCCTCTGACTGCTGTTGTCACTACCCGGAAATTGACATGAATTTAACCCAATATTGGTCGGGCGCAGGGGTCGTTGCGTCCCTAATTTCGCTTGCTTTAATTTCCCCCACTACGGCGCAGGTAACTGCCCGAAAGTCTGGAGGCGAAGTGTGCCAAAAGCAAAAAGTTTTGTTGGCGGCGGCTTGCGATGGCGATGATCTAGAACCCGAAGAAGCCAAGCTCTACCAGTTGGTCAACCAGTACCGCGCGCAACATAATTTGCCACCGATCCCGCTCTCAAAGTCCCTGACATTGGTTGCCAACCGCCACGCCCAAGACCTTGCAGAAAATCTAGACAAGCTCACTCATAGCTGGAGCAACTGCGCCTTTGATGCCCACGATGCCCAAACTTATCCTTGTATGTGGTCAGCCCCACAGCGGCTAAAAACGGCTTATCCCAGCTACGGGTTTGAGAATGCCTACATCAGTTATGGAGAAAATGTCACCGCTGAGAAAGCCTTTAAGGGATGGCAAGATCACACCGCGCACAATGATGTGATGCTCAATCAAGAACGCTGGAAAGCAATGAAGTGGAACGCTGTAGGAGTTGCTGTCTACAAACACTACGCTGTAATGTGGTTTGGTCAAGATACCGATCCCGCAGGCCTGCCAACCAAGATTGAGACAGTTTCTATAAAAAGACCTGGACAATAGACTGAACTCTAGACTTCTTCAAAAAGTTGATGTTAGATCCCTGGCTTCTTCAAAAAGTTGGGGATCTTTTAGCAGAGATTCTGACATCTCATTAAAACCCCAAATTTAACCAGGTAGGGTGTGTTGAGTTAGTGCAACGCACCATCAATGCTTGAAATCTACACAGGACGATTCTATTTAGATCTATTTAGACGATCGTTAGAAATGCACCCCTAACGTCTGAAATCAGGGTGTCTCGCGTAGCTCACACCCTACATAGAACGATTTTGTTTAACAGACGATCGTACTTCTAACAATGATCACAAATACTCTTTTGAATCTGAGACCTGAAAAGCAGCAGACAAAGAAAGAGTGAAATTACTTATTCCGATGTAACTACTCAGGTTGAGGGATAGTCGGATTGCCCAAGAACACTTGCTTCAGTGCGTCTAGCACATTGAGGCAAGGCTTTAAGGTCAATGCGATCGAGATCGCTTTACGCTATTTCACAATTCGTGCAGAACAAACGCTCTAATTCGAGCAATGCCACATCTCAATTGCACGAATTTTTTCGTCAATTTTCAGATCTTGAATCACTTTGATATCAGTAAAGATAATATTTAAGTATCAGAAAGGCAAACGCTGTAGACTCTAAGAAAAGGGTAGTTCGGAACGTAAAAATCAGGGTTTAGGCGCTGATGACCAACGAAAAAATCAGAGATTTATCTGCCAACTCCAACTTCTCAGACATCCTCTAAAAGCTTTGATTAGGGCTATGTCGCAGTCCTAACTGCAATTCACCAATTTTTCAGCTTATTGGGAAATCTAAAGAAAAATAAGGAATTAATTTCTAGCTTTAGAAAAAATATAAAGTAAAACTACTGTGTCTAGGTGAAATTGTCTATGAGTGGTCTTTTTTCAAAAATCGTAGGTTCTGTTTTCAAAGATAGAGATAAAGAGAGGCGTGAACGTCAGCAGCAGGAGGCGAGAGAGATACTTGAAGCCGTGGAGCGTGTAGAGAGAGAAAGCGACGAGAAGCGAAAAAAAGAGCAAATAGAGAGTTTGAAAAAGGCTGGCTTGCTAGAAGATGCTCAACGCTACTGGAAAGCTCAGGAGGACAGTGAGAAAAAAATGGCTGAATATATGCAGAAGATCTACCGACGTGGAAAACCTTGAGAAACTGGAAGGTTCTTAGTAACTTGTCAGTAGCTCAGAAGGTAAGCCACTGGTTTTACCAGTGCGACTTGAACAGCTTTTAGCGTTTCCGGCGTTCCTGAGCGCGTGTAAAGTAACTCCCACGGTGGCTTGAACCGAACCGTAGGAGGATAAACACATGTCGGAATTGTATCAAAGCCTTTCTCACAGCAAGTGGGATTGCAAGTATCACGTGATTTTCGTGCCCAAGTATCGTCGAAAGACCATGTTTTTGGAGTTGCGGCAATATTTGGGGCCGGTGTTTCATGAGTTGGCGCGTCAAAAAGAATGCCAGATCATCGAAGGACATTTGCTGGTGGATCATGTGCATCTGTGCATTGCGATTCTGCCGAAACATGCCGTGTCGTCCGTGATCGGCTTTCTCAAGGGCAAAAGTGCCATTGCAATTGCCCGTCGATTCAAAGGCAAGCAGCGCAATTTTGAGGGAGAGAATTTCTGGGCACGGGGCTACGCCGTCTCAACCGTTGGATTTGAAGAGGAGGTGGTGCGTCGGTATATCCGAGAGCAAGAAGTGTTTGAGCAAAGTGGACGATTCTAATTGACTCACAGACACCTTCAGCAAGGACACCCGCCCTTGGGGCGGTCACATTCATCAAGCCACCAGCTTGGGGGTGTCTGACTTCAATTTTTCAACAGAGTACAAACTCTTGGTTGGCTTTTGCCAACCAAGAGTTTGTAAATAGGTAACTACTCAGGTTGAGGGATAGTCGGATTGCCCAAGAACACTTGCTTCAGTGCGTCTAGCACATTGAATCCCTGCTTCTTGAGCGTGGAAATATAGCCGCGAATGCGACCAAACATTTGCGCCCCTTTGACCGAGCGAAACCCACCGGAGATCTTCTGCTTCAATTTCATCATTCGCAAATCCCGCTCGGCTTGATTGTTATCAAAAGGAACGCGGAAATCGTGCATAAACGCCAACACCTGCGATTGGTGCTGTTGTAAGCGGTCGAGTAAGTTTTTGGCGGGCGATTGCTTTGGTCGTCCGCGCGATTTTACGGCATCCGGGGGTGATACCGGCGATGGATTGGCGGCCAGTCCTGCTGTTACGAGCATCGCATAGCGCTCCTCAAACCATTGCACGAGGTCTAAGTTGAGCATCGCTTCGCCTTGAGCTTTGGCATCGTCTACTTGCTGTTTGAGATCGCGCAGGAGGATGCTCATCTCTTCTGCCCAAACCTGCTGATAGCGCTCACAAATAAATTCGAGTTCGCGCAGGTGGTGAGCATTGCACAAGGCATGGTCGCACTCATACTGAGCATAGCTTTTCCAGCCATCATGCACACTGATACCCGCATAGTTCGGCACCAATGCCATCGCGTCAAGTGCTGCTCTGCCGCGCTTAGTGTGGACAAAGTAGAAGGTAAAGCCATCGGTACTGGCAACATGCAGCCACCACAATCGCCCCTTGACCCGCATTCCGGTTTCGTCGCAATGAATCACCTCTGAAGTGACAACTTGCTCGAAAATCCAATCTTCTATCGGTTCTAACTCGTCAAAACATCGTTCTCGACTCGTGTAGAGCGTTGCTTCTGACAACGCACAGCCAACCACATCGCTCAACAGTTCTTCGACCCGCGCCGAGGGCAGCAACTGGTAATCCAGCAAGTACACCATCAAGCTTTTGAGGCTGGCTCCATATTGCACCACACTGTTCACCCCGGCGGGAAACGCTCCTCGATTGAGGCTTTGACATTGGGAACAACATTTCACTTCGGCTCAATGTTCCGTCACGCTCAACTCAATCGCAGGAATGTCTTGGACTTGGCGTACATCCCACGATTCAACGGCAACTTCACGCAGCGAATTCCCACAGACTTCACAGGCTTCAACCGAGTGGACAATCACTTCGTCTACCTCAGATGACCACTCTAACGTTTGTCCCGGATGCCCGCTTTGTCCGCCACTGGATCGCTCACTCTTGCGCCGTTGGCTTTTCGGGTTCGGCTTGAACCCATCCCCTGACGGCGGTTTACTGCTATTGCGACTGTTTTTTGCTTGTTGGTTCTCTAACGCTTCGACTCGCGCTTCTAGCACCGCACTTCGTTGCACTAGCCCCTCGACCAGCGCAATCACCGCATCTTCGCCTTGAGCATAGATCGCACTGATCTCGTCTCGACTGATTGCCACTGTTTTAGGAGTCAGGTCGCTCAAGGGGCTTGTCTCGTCAAAACTTTGAACCTTCTAAAATCTGTTGCTTGCACGCTTTCTCGCAAATTCTTACAATCTTTTAACCTGAGTAGTTACATTCCGATAAAGAAACTGTTAAGAAAAGATAAACATCTCTTGCCACAGCCTTGAAATCTACCTTGAGTGAGAGATCTACAGCTTAGATAAAAACTATACCTAGTTAGAGACACAATACGGTTCGTTCTTATCCCCTTTCAATATCTTTTTTAACGATGCCACCCCACAGCTATCGAATTCTTATTGTTGACGACGTTGCAGATAATCTATTTCTGCTGCAAACCGTCTTAGAGACAGAAGGCTACCTCGTCGAGTCTGCTACCGATGGCACCAGCGCTTTAAATCAGTTTCAAGCCTCTCCACCAGATTTGGTGCTGCTTGACATTATGATGCCAGGGCTAAACGGCTATCAGGTCGCACAGCGCATCCGCCAGTCTTCCTGGGTGCCGATCGTCTTTATGACTGCCCACGATGAGTTGTCTACCCTTCCCTACTCTGAGATTGGGGTCAACGATCTGATTCGCAAGCCGATCGACTTTGATGAGTTGTTTAAAAAAATTCAGGGGTTTGCCAGAAGCGCCACTGAGCCACCCAAGCCCCAGAGAGCTTCTGAGCAACATTTTTTTGACTACTACAGGTCACGCACTCACGCCCAGGCTTGAATTTCGTCAAACTGATCAACTACGACGCTCGCATCAGTGAGGCTATTTCGGCGGGTTCCTCCCCAGGTGACCCCGATCGCAGCGATCGCGCCTCCTCGACGGGCAAGCTGCATATCGGCTTGAGAATCTCCGATGACGATCGTATTTGCCGGGGAGACGCTCAAAGCTTCGCAAGCCATTTTTAACAGTTGAGGGTCGGGCTTACTGAGTCCGCCTGATGTTCCCATTTGTAATTGCAGATAGGGCGAAATTCCAGAATAGTCGGCAAAATCTCGCACATTTTCATCACTGTCAGCCGAGAGAATTCCCAGCCTGAGATCCAGAGCGGCTAAAGACTTGAGCAAGAATAACGCTCCCTCAAACAGGGGAGTTAGAGACGCTTTGCGGGGCAAGGAGCGATCGGCTTCCTCAAAGACAGACTGCGCGATCGTTTTAGAATCGATCCAGTTCAGTCCTGTTTGGGCGATACAGACTGCCGCCGCGAGTTCATTTTCGAGTCGAGTGCCGACGGCCATCAGTCCAGCGGGATCAAGTTGACCTTGACGCACACCAAACGCCTCCAACAAAGCAGACTGCACATCGGGAACCTGGAGGTTGATCAGATGCGATCGCCGCTCTGCCAAAACTTTGAGAAACTGCTGAGAATCGGCCAGCGTCCCATCTTTGTCAAACAAAATCGCCTGAACATCCGAGAACACATTCGACCCACAGTGAACGATCGCCAAAACTCACCCCCAAAATTAGTCAAAAAACGGTCAAAAAAAAGAGGGATTGCTCCCCCGTCTCTAAAGTCTCAAATCAAACGCCTGCCTTATTCTTCTTCAGTCGCTGGAGGCAGATCTTCAATTTCTTCAACTGCATCAGGCACTTCAACGTCGATAGGGGGTTCAACGGCTACCTCGATCGCCGCTACTGGAGCCGCACCACCTTGCTGATTGATTTGCATCTGTTCACGATATTTAGCAGCCATTTCCTCGGCCTTCTCGTAAACTACGGTGGGGTTTTTCACCATATCACCGGGTTCTGGCTCAAGCTGCTTAGTCGAAAGCGAAATCCGACCGCGCTCTGCATCGAGATCGATAATCATCACCTTCACTTCGTCGTTGACGTTGAAGACGCTGTGGGGCGTGTCGATGTGATCGTGAGAAATTTCAGAAATGTGTAGCAAACCGCTCACGCCGCCGATGTCGATGAATGCACCGTAGGGTTTGATGCCGCGCACTGTACCGATCACCACTTCGCCCACTTCCAGACGATTCATCTTGCGCTCAACCAAAGCACGACGATGGCTGAGAACCAGACGGTTGCGCTCTTCGTCCACTTCTAAAAACTTTAGAGGCAACTCTTCGCTGACGAGTTCTTCTTTGGGCTTGCGGGTGCTGATGTGAGAACCAGGGATAAAGCCCCGTAGCCCTTCGATTCGCACTAGGGCACCGCCTCGGTTTGTGGCAAAGACAATCGATCGCACCGTTGCATCTTCGGCTTGAAGTTGGCGCACTCGCTCCCATGCTCGCATGTATTCGATCCGACGAATCGAGAGGGTGAGTTGACCATCTTCGTTTTCGTCTGCGAGGATGAAAAATTCGCGGGTCTCGTTGGATTGCAGCACTTCTTCGGGGCTATCAATCCGGTTAATCGACATTTCCTGAATGGGAATATAGGCAGCCGTTTTGGCCCCAATGTCAATCAGAGCGCCTCTTGGCTCTAAACTAAACACGGTACCAGCCACCACATCTCCAGGGCTGAAATGGTAGTCGTATTTGTCGAGTAGCGCCGCAAAATCTTCGTGAGTAAAGCCGACATCAATAGCTAACGTGTTCTGATTGGCCATGCTAATAGTTTCCCAGTGGTATCTCCGTAAAAAGTTCGCCTCCTGCCGATGCGTATGCACACAAAATTGTGCAGCCTACACCTCACCTCTCTCACATTTTAGTGCAAGAGATTTGTTTGGACGGATCGAGAGTTCAGAAGCACTATCATAACGCACCCCGGTTCTCTCTACACACCAGAGTTTTCACTTCTTTTTGCAAACATTACGGGGCTATGTCGCAGTCAAAATCTCATCCACCGTCAGCGTCAATTTTGGAAAAGTAGCGGAGAGAATACGATCGTTGCCTCTAAACTCACTGCCCTCATAAAATTCCTCGACCAGTGTGAAGACAGTGATTTTGCTCTCTAGAGGATCGACCACCCAATATTCTGGAATGTCGCGAAAGTTGTATTCCAGCCGTTTTGCTCGATAGTCAACGGTTTTGGTTGATTCACTGACCACTTCTACTACCAGTAAGGGGGCCGCTTCGTTTAGCTCGATCACGGCCTCACGGTTACGTAAAGTTTGCCACTGTTCTAATGGAATCACGGTTACATCAGGAATTCGAGACGTATCCCATCGGTAGCCACGGGGAATCCGAATGCCAATGACTGCCTGACGTGCGACCCAGGGCAAACTCGATCGCTCAATTTCTGCACTCAACTGCTTCTCAATAAAGTGAATGACTTCTCCATGTTGTCCGCTACCAAGACTCATCGGAATCAGTTCTCCATTGACCAGTTCATAGCGGGTGTCAGTGCCATCGTCGTATTTAAGATAATCCTCGAAACTGAGGCGCTGTTGGGTGGCGAGGGTCATCTCGATCGCTCCTGGTACTTGCGAAGGTCACTCTACGTTGGAGAACTTTACGTTGGAGAAGTGTTACTCAAAATCAAAGGCTGTACTCAGTCAGAACCTAAGCGGGTAGCGAGAATCGAACTCGCAACTAATGCTTGGGAAGCATTGAGAAAATGTTGATATGTAAGGCGTTCAAGCTTTGTAGTTTAATCTTACGCCAAACTTACGCCATAAACAGTCGTTTTTGGGAAATTTCAACCTTTCACCATTATGTATTAGCGCGATCGCCTGTCTTTTTGCCAGCGACCTTTTTTGTACTGAGAAAACGTCGTCAGCATTTTCTTGGCACCTAACAACAGCTTTGCCGCACCAGGGCGATAGGCGATCGCTTCAATTAAACGATGGCACTCTCCCTTCAGCGCAGCCACCGACAATTCTTCAGGCAGGGGCATGATCGATCGCCTCTAAGAGAGAAACATTTGCAGGTAGTATCCAATCGCTCATTCGCCAGAGGCATTCAGGTTTGCCATCCTGGGGCACGATAAAGCAAACTGCACCGTCTGCTCTTACGCCTTCAACCATGAAGGTGCGATCGCGAAGTTCTGATTGGCTGGTGCCGACATATGCGACGCGATCGCCTCTTCTCAAAACCTGACCTTCATCTGGCGAATCAGTCGGTTTATCAGATTCTTTATTAGAAAAATCACCGACAATCACCGACAAATCTTCAACGCCTTCCATAGCAAGGTTTTCAATTGTCGGTGCCCCACCGACAGCCACCGACAAACCACCGACAAAATGGTTGTCTTCAACGGCTTCTACTTCAGTCAGGGCAACCACTTCAGCATTTGTCGGTAGCTGTTCTTGGTTTGTCGGTGCATCACCGACAAAATGATCAATTGTCGGTGATGCGTTGTCACTGACGGGCACCGATCGCTTAATCGACCAGCGCATTCTTATACCTGAACCCTCGATCGAGCCGTAGCCTAATTTGACTAGTTCGCCAAAAATACGGCGGATGGCATCGACCTTGGACTTCTTCAAAACGTTGCAGCCCCGTTGAACATCTCTGGCAGTGAGTGACCCCTTGCGTTCGGACAAATCGATTAGGGCTGCGTAAACAGGCGATGTGTCAATCTCGTCAAACTGTCCATAAATTGATCTGATTTGGTCGATCGCTAACTTAGAGATTTTGACCGCCTTCTCGATCGTGGCTTTCTCAATTTGCCGTGGCGGTTCGATGCCCCTGACCGCAGACTCCAGTAGATGCAGGCACAAAGCGATCTTGCCAATTCGCCCTTCGGTTTTGCCAAACACCGATCGCAGTGCAGGGTTGCTTTCCTCTTCGCGCCGCTTTTCCAGCGTGTTGTAGCACTTCTGGAAGTACCGGAAAGCTTGGGGATTCAATGTATATTCAGTTGCGGCATAGCGCGAAATCACGTAGTAGATGCTCTCTAAGATTCCTGTGAGGTCAAAGTCGCTGCTTTCGTCCGGTAGGCTACTCGCAACTGTCGGTTGCTGAATGAAGAAAAATCGCGCCCAACCACCGTTGGCATCCTCACAATCACCTAAAAGCTTTCTCAGGACTTGAGGTTGAATCGCACCCAGAATGCCGAAATTCAAAGAATCGACATCATCCTTAACCCCATCAGTTCGCAGGACTACACCACCAGAACCGTCGTAGAAGCTCAGTAGATCTTCAAAATCAGAGCCTTTCCGATACTGATTGAGACTTTTGAAATAGCCTGCTAGTTCGTCGCTAAAGCTCAATAGCCCTCGGTGAGGAACTCTCGTGGCTTGACGTAGGATCGATTCACCTGTCGCTTTCGTGTAGTAGTAAATAGGCAGCGCTGGCTCTTGCTCCTTAAACTCCTGTTTCTCCACCTCGGCTGCTTTCTTGCGAGATTCCCAATCTTGATGTTTTGCTTCAAACTCGGACTTGTCGATCTTTGCAAGTTCTCGCAACGGGTCTTTAGAAATTGCCTTAAGAACTGGACTCTTCTTTTGGCTCGACTCTGCGACGATCGCGGTGAATATGTTAGGCGTGACCTCGAAGCCGATCGACCGTTGCAGAACCAACTTTGTCCCATTTTGTGCAAGAGATCCGATAGTCGTCACCATCGTCATCAGGTAAAGTTCTGGCCTCAAATTTTGCCATTTAGCAAGTTGGTTCAGAGGACTTGCAATTTGAGCAGGCAGCACCTCATCCAATTGCAGTTCTGACTTTTGGGCAGACAATAGCTGATCGATCTTCTGTGTCTGCTCAAGCTTGAATTCTTCGGAATCTTCCTCAAAAGCTTCTACGTGGCTTGACCAAAGTGACTCAAATTCGCGCTCCGAAAGTGTACTTTGCGATCGCAATTCAATTTTCTCTGTCTGCAAGTCAGGCTGGTTGAGGTTTTGACTCAGCAAATGCCTAATCTTGTCGCCTATCGATCGAGCGGAAAGAGGCGGGAAATCGACAACATTGGAGCGCAGATTCGCTTGAGCCAGCAATGGTTTCACCTCGTTTTTGTTTTCAAATAGTTTCTGAAATTCAGCCCATGTCAACAGTTGAGCAAATTCGATTTCAACCGAGCTTGTCTCGTCAACGTCGCTCTGCTGTTTTGCTTTCTGGCCCCACCACGCAAAAAGTAGCTCGTAACCTAGCGCTCGACAGAGTTCAAACGCCCGCCAATACTGAGTGATAATTTGATTGTTTTGGACTGATCCAGCGTCAGGATAAAGAACTGCCGTTTTTGAAACGTCGCATAAGAATTCCAGCGCTGATTTGATCTGACTTTCTGACCCTGCGAAATTCCCCCCAGAGCAGCCGATCACAACCTTTCCGGTACGTTGTGCCGCAAGAAACGGCTTGAAACCTGTCCCCTCACAAAAGGCGATTCCAGTGGGTTCACGGTCGATCGGAAAATGGACAGCGATCGGCTGTTCGCCATCAGCATTATCCAGATTGTATGGATTCTGCTTGCTCGAACAGTTCCCGTAACGCCGCCCGTCTAACGCTTCAGTAAATCGAATCGACAGCCCGCGCCACTGCCCCCGCTCGTCACAAATTGGAAAATAGATGCCATCTGCTGCCGCCGGCAAGGATTGCTCCCCATTTGCAAACGTAATGATGCCAGGCAAATCACGGGGAACCTGAATCGTCAGCATTTGCCCCTTCCGATAGCTTCTAGCGCCAAATAGCTCAATCTCGCGATCGCTCATGCGGCGCACAGACTTCAGATACTCGCGATCTTCAGGCGTTAATTCGAGTGAGCCGACGATCGCCCGATACCAGCGATCGCGCTCCTCAACAGACATCGTTGTGACCGGTGCTGGTTTTTCCCGCTTGCGATCAAGGTATGCAGCGCGATCGAACGTCGCTCCAGTATCGGGTACAAACTGCTTCCATAGCCCGTCTCTCGTGAAACCTAAATCTTTCCATCCGGGGGCAAAATCACTCGTCATGCACAGCACGAGAGGCTTATCCGTGAAGGTGCGACACTTGCCGCCAACGTCACCACACACGGGGCACTCGCGCCCTTTATTCGTGGGAAGTGCTTTCGATTTGGGGTAATTCATTCTTTGTCCCCCAAATCCGACTCTGCAATTTGTAGCAGGCGATCGACCAGTAAAGATGCACGATCGCTGTATGGCAAGTAGGTCAGCCCTGTCGCACCCCAACCGGATAGCTGCCTCGATAAGCTCTTGATTGCTCTAGCTGATTGCGCTATAATGTGCCCGTAATCGTTAATCATTGCCCTCCAAATGTCGATGAGTCTTAGCCATTCGTACTTTGGTTGATTGATGAGTTAGCCCCTGAAAAGCTCTGCCTGTCAAGCGACGAACTTTTCAAAGTAAATAAATCAAAACAGGTCGAGGTGTTTAAGCTACTTCGACCTGTTTTTTTGCTGAAACTTGGTTTGAGTCACGGGATCTCAAATATTCTCGAAGGATTTGTCGGACGAAAGACGCAGGTCTAACACCGATTGATTCTGCCTCTAACGCCAGCGCTGCAAAGTCCACTTCATTGAGCGAAGCGGTAACTTTGACATCTAAAGGCAGGCTCTCCGATCGTGGTCGCACCATCTACTTACCTCCTCGATAAGTCCATTAAAAAACCTAAAACCTGAATAAATCAACGCAATAGCGTAGAGAGTTCTTTACTTACTGGCTGGCTTGCGGCCCTTCATTTGCAATTGATTGCAAGGCAGACCCGCTAGAAAAGCGTCGATCGCTTTTTGGTGTTCGTGGCGGTCATTTCGATGGATTGCCCAGTCTTGAAGCAAATCGAGGTTGTACTTAACTACCCTGGAATTCCACCGAAAAAAGTGAACTCCTTCAATCAACCCTGAAGCTGGGTCGAACCTGTATCGTTTCAGTGTTGACGCGCTGCAAGCAAGTACTTTAGTAGCTTCTTTGCGACTTCCTAGCTTCATAGTTATGACTAAATATAGGTGGAATTGACCCAAATTAATCGAAGGAAGCCCAATAAAACAACGCTACTTTTATGAAGATTTTTTGATACTAAAACATCATTGAGCAAGTTTGAATTGGAGCGAGTCAAATGCGCCAAACTCCAATTCAAACTTGCTCAATTATTTTTCTGTTTTGCGACCCTGTAGAGTGGCTCTTTTCTGAGAATCTTCTTAATGGGTGGAAGTGCGATTGCCTCTGCTTCTGGTAGCAGTTCATCGATCGGTATTCGATAACCTTCAATCTTTTTGCGCTTCATAGATTGCCCTCCAAACTGAGATATCCCGTGATGATTTCCTCAATTGATTCGTATGAGCCAACCCATTCAAGTGTAGCGATTGCGGGGTATTTCATCTCTCTAGTTTTGTAGCGGTGAGGGAACTGCACGATCGCTTTCACCTTCCAAATTTGCCTTTGATAAGGGAACACTTCACCAACCAAGGGAAATGCACTGAAGCCTAGCAAGAACGTCCCCTGCGACTTGATAACTTCGGTTGCAGACATTTTATCTCTAACCTCATTTGGTAGATTGCAGACGCAAGAAACGTAGACTCTCGTTTGCTTGAGTTTCTGAATGTTGATAGACCATTGAATCGGCTCTAATTCGCTCATTGTTGAGTGCCTAACTAATAATTTGATGGGCAGTTTGTAGAAGGTGTCGATTGAGGTGTCTAAAGGTGTCCGTTCGTGTGTCCGAACAGGTGTCCAGGGTGTCTGGGAAGGTGTCTAACAGGTGACACCCCTTGAGTGTCCGTAGACACCGGGGTAGACACCCCGTTTTTTTGGTGTCTAGACACCCTGGACACCCTAGACACCCTGGAAGCCATTAATGTTAGAAAACAGGACTATCTAGGGATAAACTTTTCACCGTCCCATCTACCTTCATCAGATATTGCTAATATTTGAAACGCCTTGATGATGAAGGCGTTACCATACTGTCTAAACTTCTTGTTCGCTTTCTTGACTGAGCTAACATTCCAGGCGGCAACGTCGGTTCTCGATTTGATGTAGCTACCAAGATCGTCAGCAACTTTTAGGATTGTGCCAGCGACCTCTAGGCTCATTTCCTCCTCTTCATGTGGAGGTGTGACAGTATCCGAATTCCACATTTTATTGAGTTGATCAACTGGATTAGATGTTTCACTTTTAGATGAAGTCTCAGCAGGTTTCTCTTGAGTGTTTACAGCCTGGCTTCTTCTAATAACTGAATCAGGCAATAGAGAGATTAAAAATTCTTCAGTTAACCAGGAGGGAATCTGTCCCTCTTCTGTGTTGCCATCAAGCCATTTAATTTTGAATTTACCCGTTGGTTTCATTTCGTCCAGTCCATCAACACCCGTCACTAATTCCCCGATCGTCTCGACACGAACCGTAGAACTTAAAAATACTGTGACGAGTCCCTTAGTGCCTGGTAGAAATGCTTGAGTTTCACCATGCACGATGAACACGGGATACTCGCCATGCTTGGTAGCTTCTCTCAGGCTGGACGTGATGATCGCCGTTAGTGATTCTCCATCCATTACTCTGTCAAACAGTCCGAACTCATCCCACACGGTTGTGATTGAGGAGCGATCGCCATTCTCAATCCGCTCCGACATCGCATTTAATTGAGCCGCGATACCTGTATAGTCGCGTTTGTTATTCTTCCATCCCACTACCTTAAAGACGCTTGGGTAGGGATTCTCAGGCTCATAGTGAGGCGTGGAGGCAATGACACTGTGATTCTGAAGCAGCAACATTCTCAGCAGGGCCATCTTTTTAACCAGCGTCGTTTTCCCGGTTCTCTGAGTACCGACAGCGCGAATCGGTTGAGACTTGATCAGCCTGAGCAGACTGGGGCACTCAACTTTGAGACGGTCTAGCAGTTCACTTTTGTTGGTTGGTGAGTTGCTGGCAGCGTCCGGCTGGCTAAATTCAGGAGTCGGCTGAGTTTGTACGGGTGAAGCTGGGGACTCTCCTAACACGGGCTGAGGAGTTTGCGTGGTAGAGGCTGAAATCTGCTTCACTCCTAAATTGCGAGTCAGCGATTTGTAGGCAAGCGATCGCTTCTCCGCAGGCTGTTCTAAGAGCCACTTCGAGACGCGATCGGGGTTCGTCGCAAGCAAGCGATACTCTTTAGACTCTCTGGGTGAGAGATAACTTTCAGCCCGTGCAATGTCGTCAGCATCCTCTCTTTTTGAGTGCCCCGTCGCAGCCAGCCCAACCCCTGAAAGCAAATCCCCGAACCCTGTTCTGACCAGTGGGAAGAGCGCGAATTTATGCGTCTGGTGAAAGTCTGAGGCGACTGAATACAGATAGGCGATCGCGCCCATTCCCGCAAAAACGGCAGTCACGGGGGTCGCTAGAACAAATCCCGTGATGACCATAGCAGCACTGGAAATCTTTGCAGCCTCAATCTCTGCACAGTTGCCCCCGGCTTTCACCTCCAAATCCTCTAACCTCATCTCCAAAGCGTCATGGATCTCACCCTTTCTGAGCAATTCATCAAACGCTGTCTCGTTGAAATTTTCCATCCTTCCATTCCTGCAAATAAGAAGGGCAAGGCATGACACCCTACCCTGTTGCTTGTTGAATTAGTTGACAACTTCAGTTTTTGGATACTGCCTGAAGTGGCGTTTTGCATCCTCGATCGCTTCTAAAAAGAACGTTGTGATTAACTCTGCGGCAAAGACCGAAATCAGCACCCAACAGATGTTAATGAAGCACTGCCAAACACCGTTTAGAGGATTGATTGGGAAGTTTCTAAAAGCAGTTGAGAAGTCAATCAGGTAAGTCAAAATGATGACCGCTCCCTTAGCCTTCACTGCCTTCATCCCTGCACTGTGGTAGACCTCTGCTTTATGGTGTGCATAGTCAATTGCGTCGTCTGGAGTCTCTACCATGCGGTTTTTGGCAGCTTCCTCGGCTTCTTGTCTCGCCATTGCAATATTCACGTCCCGCAAGACTTTCGCCTGGACTGCGTTGATCGACAAACTCAGGATTGCTGCAATCCAGAAGGTTGAGGTGAATAGCGCAGCGTAGAGGTTGTTTAAGTTGGCAGAGTCACTAATAAATGGCTTGAACAGAAATGAGGGCAGAGAGGTATCTGAACTCTGCCAGTAGCCTTCTATCGATACCAAGTAGAAGTAAACCGTTGCAGCCCCAAACAGGATCGTGTTGCCTGGTACTG